>DATBAJ010000011.1:0-39840 GCA_036271575.1 Gammaproteobacteria bacterium | reverse complement strand
TTTCTTCTTGGCGTCGAAATAGAAGCAATGGTGCCCATCGGGCCGGAACATGGGATCGGTGAGCTGGTCTTCCTGGGCCTTGGTCTCCTGCAAGCAGACCACGTCGGCCTTCTGCTTGCGCAGCCAGTCGAACACGCCCTTGCGGGAAGCGGAACGGACGCCGTTGACATTGAGGGTGATGATGCGCATATCCGGTATCATAACCGAGGGATTCTTATCCGATGGGCACCCGATGAAAGACTACCAGCGCCAGTTCCTGGAGTTCGCCCTGACGCGCCAGGTGCTGCGCTTCGGCGAATTCACCCTGAAGTCCGGGCGCAAGAGTCCGTACTTCTTCAACGCCGGGCTGTTCAGCAGCGGTGTCGCACTCTCCGCCATCGGCAAGAGCTACGCCCAGGCGGTGGTGGATTCGGCTATCCAGTTCGACATGCTGTTCGGCCCCGCCTACAAAGGCATACCCCTTGCAACGGTGACAGCAGCAGCATTGGCCGAACACCATGGCCGCGACCTGCCTTATTGCTTCAACCGCAAGGAAGCCAAGGATCACGGCGAGGGCGGTAATCTGGTGGGCGCGCCGCTCAAGGGCCGGGTGCTGATCGTGGACGACGTGATCACCGCCGGCACCGCGGTGCGGGAGGCAGTGTCCATCATCCGCGCCGCCGGCGCGACGCCGGTGGGCCTGGTCATCGCGCTGGACCGCCAGGAACGGGGCCAGGGCACGCTGTCCGCCGTCAAGGAAGTCGAACAGGAGCACCACATGCAGGTGGCCGCCATCGTGCGGCTCGCGGAACTGCGCGATTGGGTGGCAACAAGACCCGATATGTCTGCGGCTTTAGTGGCCATAGATGATTACCGCCAGCAGTACGGGGCCTAGGCTATAATTTTCCATATCTTGGATACCTGACGGTCCTCCTATGAACGCACGCAAGCCCGCCCTGATGTTCCTTGCCTTGCTGTCGCTGACTTTCGCCGGATTCGTCCATGCCGCGCCCAGGATGTACAAGTGGGTGGACAAGAACGGCGTCACCCAATACGGCAGCAGCATCCCGCCGGAATACGCCTCCCAGCAGAGCGAACAGATCAATGCCCAGGGCCAAGTGGTGAAGACCCAGGACGCGCAGAAGACGCCGGAGCAGCTGGCCGCGGAGGTGCAGGTCCAGCAGCAGAAACAACAGCAGGCGCAAGCCCAGGCAGACGCCGCGAAACGCGACAAGGTGCTGCTGGACACCTACACCTCGGTGGACGACATCGGGCGCGACCGGGACAGCAAGCTCTCCGCCATCGACGCCCAGATCAACGTGCTGAATGGCAGCATCACTTCGGCGCAGAATACCCTCGCCGAGTTCCAGGGCCGCGCCGCGGAACTGACCCAGAAGGACAAGCCGGTGCCGCCGGACCTGCAGAAGCACATCGACGCGGCCAGGCAGCAGCTGATCCTCAATCAACAGCAGCTCCTGACCCAGCAACAATACCGGCAGCAGATGTCGGACCAGTTCGCCGGCGACATCTCGCGCTATAAGGAACTTACGGGAGCGCCGGCGGCCAGCACTCACTGACTGGAAGCCAGCAGCCCAGACTAAAACGCCACCTTAGTAAGGTGGCGTTTTCATTCGCGGGCGGGATGAGACTTCAGCTCTTCCCTGAATGCCCGAAGCCCCCGGCTCCCCGCTTCGACTCTTCGAACTCGCTCACGACTTCGAACTGCGCCTGCACCACCGGCAGGATCACCATCTGCGCGATGCGCTCACCGGGGTTCACGGTGAAGTCGCTCTGGCCGCGGTTCCAGCAGGACACCAGCACCTCGCCCTGATAGTCAGAATCGATGAGACCTACCAGGTTACCGAGCACGATGCCGTGCTTGTGGCCGAGCCCCGAGCGCGGCAGTAGCACCGCCGCATAACCCGGATCGCCGATGTGGATGGCGATGCCGGACGGGATCAGCGCCGTGTCACCGGGTTTCAGCAGCAAGGGCTCCTTCAGACAGGCCCTCAAGTCCATGCCGGCGGAACCGGCGGTGGCATGCTGGGGCAGCGGGAATTCCTTGCCGATACGCGGGTCCAGCAACTTCACTTTGACGATATGCATCGTTCAGTCTTTCTTCTTACGACGTTCGCCGATGACTTGGATCAACTGCCTGGCAATCTGGAGCTTGGGTGCGCTGACTAGTTCCTGTTTGCCGCCCTTCCAATAGAGGGTCAGAGCGTTGTCGTCGGTGTCGAAACCTTTCCCGTTGCCGACGAGGTTCGCCGCGAGGAGATCCAGGCCTTTCTTGGTGAGCTTCTCCCGGGCATGGCTCTCCAGTTTCTCGGTCTCGGCGGCGAAACCCACGG
Source organism: Gammaproteobacteria bacterium (assembly GCA_036271575.1). Taxonomy (GTDB): domain Bacteria; phylum Pseudomonadota; class Gammaproteobacteria; order Natronospirales; family REEB76; genus DASUBN01. Next base: position 37,510 of record DATBAJ010000011.1, on the reverse strand, counting down.
TGTAGGGCGGCGACTTCATGCCCGCCACCTCCGCCAGGATGTCGGCGGTACGGGCCAGCTTCACTTCCAGGGAAGCGCTCTTCTTCTTGATCTTCTGGGTGGCGGCACGCTTGGGCGAGTAGTCCGCCACCGCGGCGGCGGCCACGAATACATCCGCCTGTTTCACGCGCTTCATCACCGCCGCATGCATCTCCGCGGCGGTCTCCACGTCCACCCGGATCACGTCCCGGGGCGTCGCCAGGTGTACCGGTCCGCTCACCAGCGTGACCCGGGCGCCCGCTTCCGCGGCGGCGCGGGCCACCGCATAGCCCATCTTCCCGGAACTGCGGTTGGAGACGAAGCGCACCGGGTCCAAGGGCTCGCGGGTGGGACCGGCGGTGATCAGTACCTCGACGCCCTGCAAGGGGCGCGCGCGCTCAGTGAGCGCCGCGACGATATCCGCAGGTTCCAGCATGCGGCCCATGCCGACCTCGCCCTCCGCCAGTTCGCCCTCGCCCGGTCCGAGCAGGCGTACGTTGCGTGCCTTGAGCGTCTTGAGGTTGTCCTGGGTGGCGGCGTTGTTCCACATGGCCCAGTTCATGGCCGGCGCCACGGCGATGGGCGCCTCGGTGGCGAGGCAGAGGGTGGTGAGGAGGTCGGTGGCGAGACCGTTGGCCAGGTGCGCGATGAAATCCGCGGTGGCCGGCGCGACCAGCACCAGGTTCGCCCAGCGGGCCAGTTCTATATGGCCCATCGCATGCTCGGAGGCCGCATCCCACAGCTCGCTGCGGACCGGCCTGCCCGAGACGGCCTGGAAGGTGAGGGCCGTGACGAAACGCTGGGCGCCGGCGGTCATCACCACCTGCACCTCGGCGCCCGCCTCCTTGAGGCGGCGCGTGAGGTCGGCGCTCTTGTAGGCGGCGATGCCGCCGCTGACGCCGAGGACGATGTGCTTGCCTTCGAGGGACACGGTATTTCCGTCCGGGAATGCGGCCTACAGGTTAACGCAGCGGGCAGCGAAGACCAACCCGTTTGTTAGACTCTGCGCATGGAAGGACCTCAAGACTGGTGGCGCCAAGGCGAAGCGCTGGTGGCGCGCCACAGCCACGACTCCGCGGAATTCGGCCGCGGCCTCGAGCTCCTGCGTCGTTCCGCTGAGGCGGGCTGGCTGGAAGCGGAAGTGACGCTCGGCAACGTCTATGCCCAGGTGCACCTGTTGGCGGACGCTGAGCAGCTGGCCGTGGCCCACTATCGGCGCGCCGCCGCCCAGGGTCACCCCATGGCGCAGGACCGGCTCGCCGATCTCCACATGATCGGCCGCGGCGTGCCGCAGAGCGACACGGAAGCTTTGCAGTGGTGCCGGCGCACCGCCGAGCAGGCCTATCCACTGGCGCAGTGCAACCTCGCTTATATGTTCGCCGAAGGCATCGGCACCGGCGCCGATGACCGCGCCGCCACGGACTGGTATCTGCGGGCGGCGGCCCAGGGCGAGCCCCGTGCTTACTTCAATCTGGGACTGCGTTACCGACGCGGCTTCGGCACCGCGCCGAACAGCGCCCAGTCCTGGGCGTGGATGGCACTGGCCGCACGCGCCCGCTATCCGGGTGCTGAAGCGGAGCTGCACGGTCTCGAGGCGGAACTCGACCCCGCGCACCTGGCCGAAGCCCGTTCGCTGGCGCAGCGCATCGCGGACAACTTCGCCGCCTTGCGCCAGACGCTGGAACGCTCGCCTGAGGTGCAGACATCCGCCGCGGCCTATCGCCGGGTGGTAGAGGAGCATTTCGCCGCGCTCGACATCGCCGCCTTCTCGGTGGACCAGCGGGCGGCGGGAACCGCTCCATCGCGCCATGTGGTGGGCGAGCGGCACGCGATCGCTGCCGCGCCACGCATCTTCACGGTGGATGACTTCCTCTCCCCCGCGGAGTGCGCCCATTTCCTGTGGCTCGCCTCACCGAACCTCAAGGCAGCGGAGGCGACCAAGGACAGGCTGTCGGGGGAGCAGACCGCGTTCAACGGTTCGGCGGCGATCCTGCGCGGTCCGCTCTGCGATCCGGTAGTGCGCAACGTCGAACGGCGCATCGCGGCAGGCTTCGAGTTACCGGCAAGTCACGTGGAGCCGTTATCGGTATTGCGTTATGAGTCCGGTCACAGCTACGCGCCGCACGTGGATTATTTCAGCACCGAGCGTTTCGCTTACAACGACCGCATCGGTGATGCGGCCGGGCAGCGTGTCGCTTCCTTCCTGGTGTACCTGCGAGCGCCGGCGGCCGGCGGCGAGACCCATTATCTGGAGATCGACAGGAAAGTGACGGGCCGAGACCGCATGGCGCTCTGCCACTTCAACTGCGACGCCAGCGGCACGCCAGACCCCGCTACCCTGCACACCGGCACGCCGGTAATCACTGGCGAAAAATGGCTGGCGCGCACGACGGTGCGCGAAAAACCCTTCTATTGAGACTTCTGTAGAAAAATCCCTCTCAAAACGTCGCGAGCCGAAGCAGAACGAGGCGCGCGAGGCGAGCAGGAGGGAGTGCACTCTTGGTGTGCATGACCGACTGGGAGTCCGAAGGGCAACGAAGTTATGCGAGGCGCAGCAGTTTTGAGAGGATTTTCACTTTAGAGTCACGCGAGCGAACTTGCGCTTGCCTACCTGGATGACATGCGTGCCGCCAGCCTTGAGCTTAAGGCTGCGGTCCTCGACCTTCTCGCCGTCCACCTTCACGCCGCCCTGCTCCAATAACCGGTTGGCTTCTGAGCCGCTGGCCACCAACTGGGCCTGCTTGAGCAGCTCCACGATGCCGATGCCTTCGCTGCCGACCTGCAGATCCAGTTCCGGCATGTCCTCCGGCAGCGCGCCCTTCTGGAAGCGGGCGATGAAGTCGTCCTGCGCGGCGCGCCCGGCGGCGGCGCCGTGGAAACGCGCCACGATCTCCTGGCCCAGCAGGAACTTGATGTCGCGTGGATTCGCGCCCTCGGCCACGTCGCGCTTGAACTGCTCGATCTCCTTCAGGGGACGGAAGCTGAGCAACTCGAAATAGCGCCACATCAGGTGGTCGGAGATGGACATGAGCTTGCCGAACATTTCATTGCCCGGTTCGTTGATGCCGATGTAGTTGCCGAGCGACTTGGACATCTTCTGCACACCGTCCAGGCCCTCCAGGATCGGCATGGTGAGCACGATCTGCGGCTTCTGCCCGTAGTGCTCCTGCATCTGGCGCCCGACCAGCAAGTTGAATTTCTGGTCGGTGCCGCCCAGCTCCACGTCGGCTTTCAGCGCCACCGAGTCGTAGCCCTGCACCAGCGGATACAGGAACTCGTGGATGGCGATGGGCTCGCCTGCGGCATAGCGCTTGGAGAAGTCGTCGCGCTCCAGCATGCGCGCCACGGTGTGCCTGGCGGCGAGTTGCACCAGTCCCGCGGCGCCGAGCGCGTTGGTCCAGCGCGAGTTGAAATCGATGATGGTCTGCTTCGGGTCCAGGATCTTGAACACCTGGGCTTCATAGGTGCGTGCGTTGGCCTGGATCTCTTCCGGGGAGAGCGGCTTGCGCGTGACGTTCTTGCCGGTGGGATCGCCGATGAGTCCGGTGAAGTCGCCGATGAGGAAGATCACCTCGTGGCCGAACTCCTGGAACTGCCGCATCTTGTTCAGGAGCACCGTGTGCCCGAGGTGCAGGTCCGGCGCGGTGGGATCGAAGCCCGCTTTCACGCGCAGCGGACGGCCGAGCTTCAGCCGCGCCGCGAACTCGGCCTCGGGGAGGATCTCGTCGGCGCCGCGGCTAAGTTCCGCGAGCTGCTCGGCGGGGGTCGGCATCGGGCCACTCCTCAATTCGGCTTCATCCAGACTATGTAAAGCAAGAATTTACAATATCTTCGTATAATCTTGCAGAGATTCAGTGACTTAGAGCACATTCAGGCATTGACCCTAAACGGTTAAACGGCTACTGTCTAGCCACTTTCCCGTGGGGTTTCTTCGCCGTGGACCAGTCTCCTGAATCGGGCGCCGATTATAAGCCAGGCCTGAGCGCGCGTTTGCGCGTGCGCCGCCGTTATTGGCTGTCCCTGGGGCTGGCCTCCGCCGGCGCGATCCTGTTCCAGGTGGTCGACCCGGTGCCGGCCCAGGCGAGTTTCAGCGCCGCCGCGATGCCGGTCGCAGCACCCGCACCTGCCAGCCTCGCGCCGCCGCTGCCGACCCTCACCACCGCGTTCTTCAAGATCGCCAACGGCGACACCCTGGCGCAGCTCTTCTCCGACCGTAACCTGAACCCCGCCGACCTTGCCGCCATCATGGACACGGGTCACGGCACCGAGCGCCTGAAGCGGATCCTGCCGGGCGACGTGATCCGCGTGCAGTACACGCCGGATGCACACGTCCAGTCGCTGCGCATGCAGTACGACGAGGCACACATGCTGGACGTGGCCCGCGGCGCCGACGGCGCATTCAGCGCCAGCGTCAGCGAGATCCCCACCACCGTCACCAGCGCCTATGCGCACGGCGTGATCGAGAACTCGCTGTTCGACGCCTCGGCCCGCGCCGGCTTGGGCGACGGCACCACCATGGAACTCATCCAGCTGTTCGCCTGGGACGTGGACTTCGCCCACGACATCCAGAACGGCGACAGCTTCACGGTGCTGTACCAGAAGATCCAGCGCGCCGGCCACGTCACGGTGGACGGACCGATCCTGGCCGCTGAGTTTAAGACCGGCGGTCATGACTACCGTGTGGTGCGCTTCACCGATCCCAGCGGCGCCACCGGCTACTACACGCCGGACGGCAAGAGCATCCGCAAGGCACTGATGCGCGCACCGGTGAGCTACAGCCGCATCTCCTCGGGCTTCAGCCTGCACCGCAAACACCCGATCCTGGGCTATTCCCGCGCCCACCAGGGCGTGGACTACGCCGCTCCCACCGGCACGCCCATCCATGCCGCCGGCGACGGCCGCGTGGTGTTCGTCGGCCTCAAGGGCGGCTACGGCAAGTGCATGGTCATCGACCACGGCGGCGGCTACGCCACGCTCTACGGCCACATGTCGCGCTTCAAGAAGGGCATGCATGCCGGTCTGCACGTGACCCAGGAGCAGGTGATCGGCTTCGTCGGCATGACCGGCCTCGCTACCGGCCCGCACCTGCATTTCGAGGTGCATGTGAACGGCGTGCCGCATAACCCGCGCACCGTGACGCTGCCCAACGTGGCGCCCGTGACCACCCGGTACCTGGCGGACTTCGATCAGTCTTCCAAGGGCCTGCTGGCGCAGCTCACCGACACCGGCAGCACCAGTCCCGCCACCGCCATCGCCCACTGATCTTCAGGCATGGCCGACCGCTACATCGGCCTCATGTCCGGCACCAGCGCCGACGGCATCGATGCGGTGCTGATGGAGTTCGAGCCGAAGGCGCGCATCCTCGCCACCCACTACTCGACATACCCCGACTCCGTGAAGGAGCGCACCCGGCGCATCATGCTGGGACAGCACTCCAACGACCCCATCGATGAAGCCGGCTCCCTCGATAGCGAACTCGGAGAACTCTTCGGCGCGGCGGTGCTGGCACTGCTGGAAGAATCGAAGACCGATGCCAAGGGCGTGCGCGCCGTGGGCAGCCACGGCCAGACCATCCGCCACCGGCCGCGCCAGGCCCATCCCTTCACCACCCAGATCGCGGATCCCAACATCATCGCGGCCCGCACCGGCATCACGGTGGTGGCGGACTTCCGCCGCCGCGACATCGCCCTTGGCGGCCAGGGCGCGCCACTCCTGCCGGCCTTCCACAAGGTGGCCTTCGGCAGCGATTCGGAAGATCGCCTGGTGCTGAACACCGGCGGCATCGCCAACATCACCCTACTCCCGGCCAAGGGCGAGGTGCGGGGCTTCGACACCGGCCCCGCCAATGTGCTCATGGACATCGTGAGCCGCGATGAACTCAAGCAGCCCTTCGATACCGCCGGGAAGACGGCGGCCTTGGGAAAGGTCGATGCAGCGTTGCTGGCCTCCATGCTCCAGGAACCCTACTTCGATCTGCCGGCACCCAAGAGCACCGGTCCGGAGCTCTTCAATCGCCAGTGGCTGGACAGACACTTGGCTGGGCGCAAGCTCGCGACGAAAGACCTGCTGGCGACGCTCGCGGAACTCACCGCCCGCAGCGTGGCGGAAGCAGCGCTGCAACATTCGTCCGGTGTGAAGCACGTGTACGTCTGCGGCGGCGGCGCCAACAACGCGCATCTGCTGGCGCGCCTGGAAGCACAGCTGCCGGGCGCCAAGGTGCAGAGCACCGCTGCCATCGGCATCGATCCCGCCTGGGTGGAAGCGGCCGGCTTCGCCTGGCTGGCTTATCGGACCATCAACCACCAACCCGGCAATTTGCCCGCGGTGACTGGTGCCGGAAAATACGCGGTACTTGGCGCTATCTACTCGGCATAAATGAAAAAGGCGCCTGAGGCGCCTTTTTATCTTCGAAGCTTTTTTGCGAATCAAACCGTGAAGGATGATCCACAACCGCAGGTCGTGGCTGCATTCGGGTTTCTGATGACAAACTGCGCGCCTTCGAGGCCCTCGCTGTAGTCGATCTCTGCACCCGCCAGGTACTGGAAACTCATGGGGTCTACGAGCAGGGTGACGCCTGCATTGACGACGCTGGTATCGCCTTCTTCCAACTTCTCGTCGAAGGTGAAGCCATACTGGAAACCGGAGCAGCCGCCGCCGGTGACGAACACCCGCAGCTTCAGCGCCGGATTGCCTTCCTCCTGGATGAGCTGCTGCACCTTGCGTGCGGCGGCGTCTGTGAACACCAGGGATTCTGTCGTGAGCTGTGCGTCCATCTGCCTATTATAACCCAGCGGCACCAAGGCCTCCGGCTCAGCCGCCGGCGGCCTTGTTCTTGGGGTTGTTCACCGCGAGTGTCGGGCCCGCCGGCTTGTGCACCAGCTTGCCGTTCACGGTGGCGCCCACCGCGATCTGAATCAGGTTGTAGTACACGTCGCCCGTGATGCGCGCCTCGGGGCCGAGTTCCAGGCGCTTCTCCGCGTGCACGTCGCCCTCCACCGTGCCATTGATGGTGAGGTGCGGCACCTTCACCTGGCCGCGGATCGCGCCGTGCTGGCTCAGGCTCAGCATGGAATCGGAACCGTCTTCGGCCTGGACGTTGCCGCGGATCTCGCCGTCCACGTGCAGACCGCCCTTATATTGCAGGTCGCCGGTGAGGCGGCTGTTCTTGCCTATCAGGGTGTCGATGCGTGCCCGGGTCTGTTTGTCGTCGCCGCTGAACATGTGTCTTGCCTCGCTTATGATGTGGCGGCACTGCTGCCGCTCAACCCCTGCCAATCGAAGTTCTGCTGCACCGCCTGGTGGCCGGACTCCTGGGCCGTCACTTCCACCCGTCCCGGGGTGAAACCCTGGGGCAACAGCATATCGCCCTCCAGGCTCTGGAAATACTGGAAGGCGAAGCCCGCCGGGCCCTTGCCGTTGGGGGACAGGTCACGGGCATCCAGGGTCACGGGCTTGCCGTCCTGGGTGCCGTACACTTTCATGAAGACGCTGCCGCTGATCTTGAGCTCGCGGGTGCGCACCTGGGTCAGCACCAGCCGGTAATGATAGAGCCGCGGCGCGCCGTCGCTGGCGAAGCGCAGGCTCTGCACCCGCAGGCCCTCCTCGCCGGCGCCCGGAGAGACGATGCCTTTGTAGAAGGCCACTTCCTCCTGCAGGTCTCCCTGCTTGCTCTGCAGTTCCTGCAAGCTGGATTGCACCTGCTGGCGCGCATCCTGGTCCACGGTGCGCTGGCGTTCCAGCGCCGTGATCTGGTCGTTGAGCGCGTCGGCGCGCTCCTGCGCGTCGGCCAGCGCATCCTTGAGCGCCACCGCCGCCTGCCGGTCGAAACCGGCGCGGTACTCGCCGTACATGAACGCGATCCACACCGCGGCCAGTGCCGCTGCCGTGGCTATGGCCGCCGTCACCCAAGCGCGGTGCGGACGATGATGCTTGACGACCATTCGGGTCATGGCGGAAGTCCCCAGGGATGCTTCAATGGTACGCGGCCCCTTGGGGCCGCGCCACCGCCCGGCGGTGCTAGGATTGGCGCGGCGGACGCATAGGGTGCCCGACATAACGAGGCTGTGCATGCTCTGGGTAAAGATGTTGCATCTCTTCTTCGTGATCTCCTGGTTCGCAGGGCTCTTCTATCTGCCGCGGTTGTTCGTGTACCACGCCGATACCCACGATGAGGCGGGGCACGCGCGCTTCGTGGTGATGGAGCGGCGCCTGTTCATGATGATGAGCATCGGCGCCATCGGTACCGTGGTGTTCGGCGCCTGGCTCATGCTCGGCTGGTGGTGGCCGGCGCCCCTGTGGCTGCACGCGAAGCTTGGGCTAGTGGCGCTGCTGCTCATCTATCACATGCTGTGCTTCAAGCTCATGCGTGACTTCCGCCTGGGTCGCAACACCCGGAGCGCGCGCTTCTACCGCGTGTTCAACGAACTGCCGGCGCTGCTGCTGGTGGCGGTGCTGCTGCTGGTGGTGCTCAAGCCCTTCTGAGCACGGCCAGCTTCTCACGGAACACCTCGAAGCTGAGGTCGAAGCGCTGCTCATAGAACAGCGGGCCCGCATGCGGCCGCTGTGAATAGTCCGGCGTCGGCGCGAGCTCCCGGTATTCGCAGCTCCTGCGGGTGAACAGCGCATGCTCGATCCCCGGCATCAGCGATGCGAACACTTGGCGCTGGCTCGGATAGGACGCGCTCAAGCCGTGCCAGGCTTTCGCCTCGGTCTCGCTCACGGGACGCGAACGTACCCGGCCGGCCCGCGGGGTGAGCTGCATGCTGATGAAGCGTCCCGGCGCAAGCCCGCAGGCGTTGTAGAGCGGAAACTCCAGCAATTCAGCCGCACCTTGTCGGCCCCAGCTCATGCCGATCAGATGCGCGGCGTCGTGGTCGGGATGCCCTCCTTCCCAACCCATGAGATAGGCGCGTTGAAACTCGCCCGGCTCGAAGCGCTGCAGCAGCTCGGCACGAGCGAGCGCGGCCTTATCCATGAGTCCGCCGTCGAATATCCCGAGTTCAGCGCCAAACTGGAACACGCATCCCGGAGGTACTCCCAGGGTCGACAGTACCCGGTTGGACTCTGCGATCCGGGCTGGGGCCTCGCCCCCGAAGGCGCTGCCGTGGGTGAGGAACACCACCGCCAAGTCGGCGCCGGCGCGGCATTCGTCCTGGATCAAGGGGGCCAGGAAGAACTCGTCGTCATGGTGTGCCAGCAACACCAATACACGGGACATGGGCGGCTCCGGTGGGGGCTTCCTGGAGTTCTTATATCAATATCGGGGGCTTGTAAAAACGATTGAGAATGATTGTCATTTAGGTTTTCTTGCGCTAGACTGCAAATGAGAATTAATCTCATTTAACGCCCCGCACGGGGGCTGACAGGAATTCCCCCATGTCCCGCACCGCGCTCGCCCTCTCCGCCCTGCTGAGCCTCGCCGCCTACTCCGCCTCCGCGGACAATGCGCCGGTCGAGATAGACATCAAGGCCCAGGCCTTCGTCCCTGCCGAGATCCAGGTGCCGGCCGGCGTGAAGGTGGAACTGCACGTGGTCAACACCGATGACCTGCCCGCCGAGTTCGAGAGCTACGACCTGTCCCGCGAGATCGTGGTGCCGGGCCACGGCCAGGTGAAGGTCTTCATCGGTCCGCTGGACCCGGGCCGCTACCGTTTCTTCAACGACTTCCACCAGGAATCGGAAGGGTACGTGGTGGTCACGGGCGATGCAAAGAAGTGACCCGGCACACCTAAGCGGATAAGCATCCATGCTCGCTACCCTCATCGTCGTATTCCGGGAAGTCATCGAGGCTGCGCTCATCGTGGCCATCGTGCTGGGTGCCTCCCGCGGCATCCCGGGACGCGGCCGCTGGGTCAGCTTAGGGCTTGGTCTGGGGCTGGCGGGCGCGGGGCTGGTAGCCCTGTTCGCCGACGTCATCAACGGCTCATTCTCCGGCAACGGCCAGGCGATCATGAACGCCTGCATCCTGCTGGCGGCGGTGGGCATGCTGGCCTGGCACAACATCTGGATGAGTTCCCACGGCAAAGAACTGGCCGCGGAAGTGAAGCAGGTGGGCCAGGCGGTACTGAGCGGCAGCAAGCCGCTCACCGCGCTCATGATCATCACCCTAGTGGCGGTGATGCGCGAAGGTTCCGAAGTGGTGTTGTTCCTGTGGGCCATCGCTGCCGGCGGCGCGGAACACTTCAGCATGGTCATCGGCGGCTTCATCGGCCTTGCCGCCGGCGTCGCGCTCGGCGTGCTGCTGTACCGCGGTCTGCTCACGATCCCGCTCAAGCATTTCTTCAGCGTCACCGGCTGGCTGGTGCTGCTGATCGCCGCGGGCCTGGCGGCCCAGGCGGCGGCCTTCTTCAACCAGGCGGGCCTTTTGCCGGCGCTGGGCAACAGCCTGTGGGACAGCTCGCACATCCTCAGTCAGGGAAGCCTGCCAGGGCAGATGCTGCACGTACTGGTGGGCTACACCGCGCGGCCCTCCGGCATACAGCTGCTGTTCTACGGAGTGACCCTGACCACCATCCTCAGCCTCATGCACTGGGTGGGGAAGCGCCACGCCCGCGCCCTGACGCGCGCGCCCTGAACGATCACGACCGGCTTGAGACATGCGGGGCCCGAGACAGCCCTGCAATCCACAACGAGCACCTAAGGAAAAACATGAGCACCGCGAACCGACGCCGACTGCTGAGCCTGCTGCTGGTGACGGGCACCGCCCTCATCGGCAGCGCGGCCCGCGCCGACGACGACTTCATCGTCTACTCGCCCTACGTCACCGAAGGCCAGAGCGAGATCGAGTTCCGCTCCCACCAGCAGTTCGATGCCGACCCTGCTTTAAGCAACGAGCGGGCCTATGTGGTCTCGGTGTCGCACTCCTTCACTTCCTGGTGGCGCCCGGAGATCTACGTGGGCAGCTACGAGCGCGAAGCGGGTGGCCCCAACCAACTGCAGGGCTACGAGTTCGAGAACACCTTCCAGCTCACCGACCAGGGCCACTACTGGGCGGACTTGGGCTTCCTCGCCTCCTACGAATACAACACCCAGCCGGATGAGCCCGGCGTGCTGGAGTTCGGCCCGCTATTCGAGAAGCGCACCGGCCGCGTCGACCAGCGCCTGAACTTCATCTGGGAGAAGGAACTGGGGAGCGGTGCCGACCGGCACTACGAGTTCCGCGGCGGCTACGCAGCCAGCTACAGCTTCGACCCCATAGTCGCGGTGGGCTTCGAGGCTTATTACCGCCCGGATGACGTGGCCCACCAGATCGGACCGACCCTCAGCGGCGAGTTCGCGAGCTCCCGGGGCAACGAACTGGAGTACAGCATCGCGTATCTTTTCGGCCTCAACAAAGGCGCGCCGAACCGGACCTTGGCTCTTCGCCTTGAATACGAATTCAACTGATTGATACGGAAACGCCATCCCTGGCATTTCCTTGCACGTCTGCCGCGGAGTCAATCCGCGGCGGACGCGTCTTCATACAATCTTGGGTCACTTTTTCCTGAGGTAAATCCCTTTACCTGCTCCATCACGGCCGTTCCGTTCGGGCACCGTGACAGTCTATGATGGGGCTCTCCGGAGGAGAGAGCTATGGCCGAGACCTGCCGCATCCGTCCCGCCGCGCCGGCGGACGTACCCCTGATCCTGTCCCTGGTCCGCGAACTCGCCGAGTTCGAGAAGCTCGCCGACCAGGTGAGCGCCACCGAGGCAGACCTCAAGACCGCGCTGTTCGGTGCGCGGCCCCACGCGGAGTGCGTGATCGCGGAACTGGGCGGAAAGCCGGCCGGCTTCGCGTTGTTCTTCCACAACTTCTCCACCTTCCTCGCCAAACCCGGCATCTATCTCGAAGACCTGTACGTGAAACCGGAGTTGCGAGGCAAGGGCGTGGGGCGCGTGCTCCTGGCGCACCTGGCCTCGCTGGCACTGCGGCGCGGTTGCGGACGCTTCGAGTGGGCGGTGCTGGATTGGAACGAACCGGCGATCGGCTTCTACAAGAGCCTGGGCGCGAAGATGATGGACGACTGGAAGATCAACCGCCTCAGCGGCAAGGCGCTGGAAAAGCTTGCGGCGGAAGCGCCCTAACGCCTGCGGCGGCGCCGGTGCGGTGTGCGGCGCGAAGCGGGAACCGGCGGGGCGCCATCCGGAAACAGCATCGGCGCGAACTCCGTCAGGGCCTCGCGATACACCCGGCGCTTGAAGAAGATCACCTCGCTCAAAGGGTGCCAGTAGTCTACCCAACGCCAGTCGTCGAATTCCGGCGTGGCACTACGATCGAAGCGCACCTTGGGCTCTTCATCCTTGATGCGCAGCAGGAACCAGCGCTGCTTCTGGCCGATGCATGCGGGCTGGCTGTCATGGCGTTGGTAGCGGGGCGGCAGCCGGTAGCTCAGCCAGTCGCGGCTGCTGGCCAGCAGCTCCACCTGCGCCTCGCCTAAGCCCACTTCCTCGTCCAGCTCCCGGTATAGGGCCTGCTCCGGCGTCTCGGCGGCATGGATGCCGCCTTGGGGGAACTGCCAGCCGGCACGGCCGCCTACGCGCCGCGCCCAGAACAGGCGCCCGTCTGCATGGCAGAGCACGATGCCCACGTTGGCGCGGTAACCGTCCGCGTCTATCAGTGCCTGCTCGGTCATGTGTTCCTGCACGCCCATGGGCCGAGTGTTCCACAAAGCTTGGGTCCGGGCAAAGCCGCCGTTACCACGGGTTACAATCCACATCCCACCGCCAGCCGCATCCGTCGCCCTTGAAACTCGCGCTCTTCGACCTGGATCACACGCTCCTCGACGGCGACAGCGATTCGCTGTGGGGCCGCTTCCTGGTGAAGCAGGGAGTGGTGGACGCGGAAGAATACCGCCGCGAAGGTGCCCGCTACATGGCGGAATACCGCGCCGGCCGGCTCGACATCCACGAGTTCCTGGCCTTCGGCCTGCGTCCGCTGAAGGACAACACGCCGGAGCGGCTGGAGAGCTGGCGCGCCGCGTTCATGCAGGACTGCGTGCTGCCGCGCATCCCGGCGGCCTCGCGCGCCCTCCTCAAACGGCATCGCGATCTTAGGCATACGCTCGTCATCATCACCGCCACCAACAGTTTCATCACCGCGCCGGTCGCTGCGGAGTTCGGCGTGGACGTGCTCATCGCCACGGAGCCGGAGAAAGACGGCGCGCGTTTCACGGGCCGGGTGGCGGGAGTACCGTGCTTCCGCGAGGGCAAGGTGCAGAAGCTCGATGCCTGGCTCGAACAGGTGCAGGGGAAGCCAGAAGAGAGCTGGTTCTATTCCGACTCGCACAATGACCTGCCGCTGCTGGAACGGGTGGAGCATCCTATAGCGGTGAATCCGGATGAAGTGCTGACGAAGACCGCGATGCAACGCGGCTGGCCGGTGATGGCTCTCAAGCTCGATAGAGCGAGCGCGGCCTGATGCAGCGGCGCCCCGCGCTCCTGGCCTGGCTGCCAGCACTGCTGGCGCTCACGTTCGCTTCATTCGCGATATCGCTGGCGGTGGGTAGCACCTCGCTCTCGCTGCAGCAGCTCTGGGATGCGCTCGGCGGCGGTGGCGATGCCTTGAGCCGTACCGTGGTCCTGGACCTGCGCCTGCCGCGCAGCATCAGTGCTTTCGCCGTGGGCGGGCTCCTGGCGCTCGCCGGGACATTGATGCAAGTGCTGCTGCGCAACCCGCTTGCGGATCCTTACATCCTCGGCGTCTCCGGCGGTGCCGCGGTGGGCGCGCTGGGCGCCTTCCTCGCGGGCCTCGCCGGCATATGGGTGAACGGCGGCGCGTTCCTGGGCGCGCTGCTCTCGACGCTGCTGGTCTTCGCCCTCGCCCACGGCCGCGGCGGCTGGACACCGACGCGGCTCCTGCTCACCGGCATCGCGGTGGCGGCGGGCTGGGGCGCGGTCATCAGCCTGCTCCTGGTGCTGGGCAGCGACGCCAGCCTGCACAGCATGATCTTCTGGCTGATGGGGGATTTCTCCTATCAGTCCAGCAGTTCACTGGCGCTGCTGGTGCTGATCGTGGGCTTGGCGGCGGTCTGGCCCTTCGCACGGCAGCTGAACGTGCTGGCCCGCGGTGAGACCCTGGCGGAAGCCCTAGGCATCGCGGTGCGGCCCTTGAGCGTCGCCATCTATGTGGTCGCCTCGTTGTTCACTGCAGTCGCGGTGACCGAAGCCGGCGCCATCGGCTTCGTGGGTCTCGTGGTACCACACATGTTCCGCATGCTGGCCGGCGGCGATCACCGGCGCCTGTTGCCGGGCGCGGTGCTGCTGGGCGGCTGCCTGCTGATGCTCGCCGACACCCTGGCGCGCACCGTGGCGGAGCCACGCCAATTGCCTGTGGGCGTGGTGACGGCGGCCTTGGGCGTGCCCTTGTTCCTGTATCTCCTGAACCGCGCGCGGGGCCCCCTGTGAGCGCGCCGCTGCTGGAGACTCGGGGCTTGAGCGTGGAGATCGCCGGCAAGTGCGTGTGCCGCGATCTCGACCTCTCGCTTGAGGCCGGCCGATGCGTGGGCCTCCTGGGCGGTAACGGCGTGGGCAAGACCACGTTGCTGCACACCCTCGCGGGCCTGCGCGCGCCGGTATCGGGCCAAGTGTTGTTGGACGGGGCGCCGCTCGCGAGCCTGCCGCGCCGACGCGTGGCACAACGGCTTGGCCTCCTCATGCAACAGCCGGAGGACAGCCTGCCGGCGACTGTGCTGGAGACCGCACTCATCGGCCGGCATCCACATCTGGATTTCTGGCGTTGGGAATCCCACGCAGACGTGGCCATCGCGCGGCGCGCGCTGAAGAACGTCGGCCTCGAGGGACTGGAGCAGCGGGTGCAGACCGCGCTCTCCGGCGGTGAGCGCCGCCGCCTCGACATCGCCACGGTGCTGGTACAGGACCCGCAGCTGTTCCTGCTGGATGAGCCTGCCCATCAGCTGGATCTGCAGCACCAGATGGCGCTCCTGGGCCAGCTCAAGCGCCTGGCGGGGGAACAGGGCCGTGCCGTACTCATGAGCCTGCACGACATCAACCTGGCGGCGCGTTTCTGCGACTCCATCCTGATGCTGTTCGGTGGGGGAGAGGCGCTGTTCGGCGCGGCGGAAAAGGCACTCAGCGCCGAGAACCTCACCCGGCTCTACCACACGCCGGTGACGGTGCTGCCCTGGCAGGGGGGCCGGGTATTCATCGCGGGCGGTTGATGCTTGGTGCGGCCCGATACGGTATCCTTGGTAAAGTCGCATTGTCATAATCCCTATCCCGACCACGAGGCCTGCACGATGAGCCGACTCCACCGCTCCCTGCCCTGGTTGCTGACCGCCTGCGTGGCCCTGTTGGCCGCCGGCTGCACACCCGACAACGCACCCAATCCCGACGCGAAGAAGGTGATCTCTGCGTGCCTGGCCGTGAGCGCCGACGACGCCAGCAAGATCCTGGGCGCCACGGTCACCGCCAACCGCATGACTGGCGACGACACACCCATCAGCGTGTGCGCCTACAAGGATGCCGGCAACGTCACGGTGGCCCTGATACAGATCGACAAGGACGGTAAATACCCGGACCAGGCTGCGGCACTGGCCGCCCAGCAGAAGAAAGAGCAGAACCTGTTCTCCGGTAACATCAAGCAGCCGGTGTTCCATCCGGCCAGCGGCTTGATGCCCGGCTCGTACTACGGCGACGTCACGCCGCGCTTCGACGCGCTCGAAGTGGAGCTAGGCACCTTCGAAGCCAACCAGAAGACCACGGTGGTCATCAACAACCCCAAGGACTTCGCCACCGGCGAGAAGCAGGCGGCCGACATCGCCCACAAGGCGTTCGAGAGCATCCAGAACGGTACGGCGTACGCGACGCTGCAGTAAGCACCGTAGATTTCGAGATGACCTCACGCCCGGCCCATCGGCCGGGCGTTTTCTTTGCAGCTTGACACTTCTGCGGCCGCTCTCTACAGTCTCCGCGCCTTGAGGCATCCGCTTGACGGCGGATACTCGGGAAGCCGGTGCATCCTTCGGGATAATTCCGGCGCTGCCCCCGCAACGGTAGGCGAGTCAGGTGCATCACGAAGCCACTGCGCTTTAGGCGCGGGAAGGCGATGTTCCAGGGACCAAGTCCCACTCGCGAGCCCGGAGACCGGCCTGCAAGGAGGAGGTGTAAGCCTCCACGTCGGCATTGCGGTGGGCGATGCGCGCGGGTCGCGCCTTCGCTCCCCTCGCCCATCTCTCCCCACGACGCCGGTTACTCACGCGTTTCGCACAGCGGGCGTGCTGTGCTGGGAGAAACACATGCGATCTTCGCCTCATCTCGGCGGCGCCTTGGCGCTGCTCGTCTTAGTCTCGACCCCGGCCCTGGCTGACGATACCCAGGCACTGGGCGACATCAGCGTCACGGCTACCCGCACTCCGCTCATCGCCGACCAGGAAGTGGCGCCGGTGATGGTCATCGGCCCCGAGCAATTGAAGCTTGCCCAGGGCCAGGACGTGGCGGCAGTGCTGCGCCAATACGCGGGCTTGGATACGGCTGCCAACGGCGGTCCCGGCCAGCCGGCCTCGCTGTTCCTGCGCGGCACTAACAGCACCCACACCCTGGTGATGATCGACGGGGTGAAGATCAACCCGGACAACGGTTTCGGCTCGGCGCTGCAGAACATCCGTCTCGCCGACGTGGAACGCATCGAGATCGTGAAGGGGCCGCGCGCCTCCCTGTATGGCTCCGATGCCATCGGCGGCGTCATCAACATCATCACCAGGAAAGCGTCCGATGGCCTGCAGTACGGCGCGCATGTGGGCGCCGGCCGTTACGGAACCTTCGACGATGGCGGCGACGTGAGCTACGGCGACGGCGACTCCGCCATCGGCGCCTCCGCCGACGACTACCACACGGATGGCTTCCCGGCAGTGGCAGGCTTCCCCTCGGACAGCGGTAACCAGGACCGGACGCTCACGGCTTTCGGCCGCACCAAGTTGGGCGGCGTGGATCTGGGCTTCAACCACTGGCAGAGCAAGGGCTACACCCAGTACGTGGGCACCGATGCCAACTTCAACCCGGCGCCCGCAGACGAGGACTTCCAGGACGCCACCACGTCCTTCGACGTGGGCGGCCATCCGCTGCAGGACTGGCGCAGCAACCTGGACTTGAGCCACATGCTGGACGAGATCGACCAGCGGCAAGTGGATACCTTCAACTTCCCGGCGGTACCGGACTACGTGCATACCCAGCGCAACGCGGCGGATTGGCAGAACGACTTGAGCCTGACCGACAGCCAGCTCCTGACTCTCGGTCTCTACACCGAGGACGAGCACACGGCTACCGAGTCCTTCGGCACGCTCTATGACGAGTCGCACCGGGTCAACGCGCTGTATGCCGAAGACGACCTGGACTTCACCGACCAGCGCCTGGTATTGGCGGGACGCGATACCCACGATCAGGAGTTCGGCAACCACTTCACCTACAACGTGGATTACGGTTACGACTTCTCCAACAGCACCAGACTCACCGCCGGCGTGGGCACCAGTTTCCGCGCGCCCTCCGCCGCGGAACGTTTCGGCTTCGACGGCAATCCCGGCTTGGCGCCCGAGACATCCCGCAACTACGAGCTGGGCCTGCGCCAGAAGTTCGGCAGCGATCAGCTGCTTACGTTAAGCCTGTTCCAGGATGACCTCGACGATCTCATCGTGTTCCAGCCGCAGCCGACGGCGGCGGACCCCTTCGCCGGTGAGAACGAGAACGTGGACCGGGCCCGTGTGCAGGGTCTCGAGTTGGGCTACAAGCTTGGCTTCGGTTCCTGGGCGTGGGACAACCAAGCCATCCTGCAGAATCCGGAGGACCTGGATACCCACACCACGCTGCTGCGCCGCGCCAAACACAGCCTCACCAGCAGCCTCAGCTGGCACGACGATCTGACCAGCGCCGGCCTGAACCTGCTGCTGACGGGGCCGCGCACCGACGTGGACTTCAACACCGGCGCTCCCACCACCGACGGCGGTTATGCGCTCCTGGGCGCGAGCGTGCATCGGGAACTGGCCTATGGGTTCGCGGTGCTGCTGCGTGTGGACAATCTGCTGGACAGCCGCTACCAGACTGCCAACGGCTACAACACCGCGGGCCGGTCGCTGTTCCTGCAGCTGGAATACCACAACCGCTAGTCAAGGCCGGAGCCTTGGCCGGTATGGCATCGGACCAGACACATCCCGTGTTGCTGTCCTGGAGCGGCGGCAAGGACAGTTGTCTTGCGCTCTGGGAACTACAGCGCGACACGGAGTTGCGCGTGGAAGCGCTGCTCACCACGGTGACCCGCGACTATGCGCGGATCAGCATGCACGGAGTGAGATGCGCATTGTTGCAGCGGCAGGCCGAGGCCCTTGGCCTGCCGCTCCATCAGGTGCAGATATCCACGGGTGCGAGCAACGCCGGCTACGAAGCAGAGATGGGACGGGCTTTCTCCCACTACCGCGGTCTCGGAGTGGACAGGGTCGCCTTCGGTGACCTGTTCCTGGAGGACATCCGGGCCTACCGGCAGCGGCTGCTCGCGGAACACGGCATGACGGGCCTGTACCCGCTATGGGGACGGGACACGCACCAGCTGATCCACGAGTTCATCCGCTTGGGCTTCCGCACCGTGGTGGTCTGCGTCGATCCGGCGAAGCTCGATCCGCGCTTCGCCGGCCGCAGCATCGACGAGCGGTTCCTGGAGGAACTGCCCGAGGGCGTGGATCCCTGCGGCGAGAACGGCGAGTTCCATACCTTCGTCTTCGATGGGCCTTTGTTCTCGGAGCCGGTGCGGTTCTCCCTGGGTGAGATCGTGCACCGCGATTCCTTCTGGTTCTGCGACCTGCTGCCTCAGGGATGACGAGGGAGATGACCATGCTGAGACCCCGACAAGAAGTCCTGATCATGATGATCCTGGCGGCGGCGTTGACCCGACTCATCCCGCATCCGCCTAACTTCGCACCCATCGGCGCCCTGGCCCTGTTCGGCGGCGCCTATCTCTCGGACAAGCGGTTCGCATTCCTGGTGCCCTTCGCGGCGATGCTGCTGAGCGACCTCATCCTGGGGTTCTATGCGCACATGGAATGGGTGTACGGCAGCTTCGGGCTGATCGTGTGCGTCGGCTTAGGCCTGCAGTCACGCCGTCGTGCGGGATGGATCGCGGGTGCGAGTCTCAGCAGCTCGGTGTTGTTCTTCGCGATCACGAACTTCGGCGTCTGGGCCGGCGGTTCACTCTACGCGAAAGGCTTCGCCGGGCTTATGGCCTGCTACGTGGCCGCGATACCCTTCTTCGGCAACACAGTGCGGGGGGATGGCTTCTATAGCCTGATCCTGTTCGGCGGTTTCGCCCTGCTGGAGAGGCGCTTCGTGATCCTGCGGGAACCGGCGTTGCCCAGCGCCGCGATGCACTGACCCAAGACGGTCAGTGCACTTCCGCTGTACCGATGCCCCTCGGATCGGAAGCGGCTGAAACCTTGCCGGCTTTGTAGTCCCAGGTGATGGCCTGCATGTTGCCCCAGCGGCCCTGGTCCTTGAGGGCGTAACCCATCTTCTGCAAGGCGGTCACTTCCGCGTCCGTGAGTGCGCCATCTTCGTAGCCCACCATGTCCGGCAGGTACTGCTGGTGGTAGCGCGGCAGCGAGACGATGCTCTGGGCATCGCCGCCCTTGAAGAAGTCCAGCGCGCCCAGGAGCATCATGCTGATGATGCGGCTGCCGCCCGGGGTGCCGAGGATGGCGATGCCATCTTTCTTCTCCAGGAACGTCGGAGTCATGCTGGACAGGGGCCGCTTATGGGGCCCGATGGCATTGGCGGAGTTGCCCACCAAGCCGTAGCCGTTGGGCACGCCGGGCTTGGAGGAGAAGTCATCCATCTCGTCGTTCAAGGTCACGCCGGTGCCGGGCGCCATGAAGCCTGAGCCGAAGCGGAAGTTGACCGTGACCGTGGCACTGACCCGGTTGCCGTCCTTGTCCAGCACCGAGTAGTGGGTGGTGTTGTTGCCGAGCTGGGGCATGCTGATGGGCGTCAAAGAACTGGACGGCGTGGCCTTGTCCATGAGGATGGTGGCACGCAGGCCGGCAGCGTAATAGGTGTTGATGAGCCGCTCGATGGGCATCTGCACGAAGTCCGGATCGCCGAGATAGTCGGCCCGGTCGTGGTAGGCGTAGCGCATGGCCTCGATGACCAGATGCTTCTGGGTCACCGCATCCATGTGCGCCAGGTCGTAACCGGCGAGGATGTTGAGGATCTCGATCAGCACCACGCCGCCGGAAGACGGCGGTGGCGCTGAGACGATATGCATCCCCAGGTAATCGCCGGTGAGGGGCTTGCGTTCCACTACCTTGTATTGCTTCAAGTCGTCCAGGGTCCAGATGCCGCCGGCGGCGCGCACCGCATCTACCATCTGCTGGGCACGCTTGCCCGCGTAGAAGCCGGCGTCGCCGTCTTTGGCGACCAAGTCGAAGGTGTCCGCGAGATCAGGCTGCTTCAGCACCCAGCCGACCGCAGGCACTTCCCCCTTGTCCAGGAACACCGCCGCGGCCCCGGGCCAGCGCTTCAACAGGTCCTGTTTCGCCGCGATCATCTCGTGGAAGCGCGAGTCCAGCGGGAAGCCGTCCCTCGCCAGCTTGATGGCGGGCGCCAGATCCTGGGCCAGGGTCAGATGACCGTATCTCTTGGCCATATACACCCAGGCCGCGGGCGCGCCGGGGATGGCGGCGGACAAGGGGCCTTCGGTGGAGGCGCCGGGGATCACATTGCCGCTCTTGTCCTGGTACATGTCGGCGCTGGCGGTGCCGGGCGCGTACTCGCGGCCATCCACCATGGTGTCGGCACCGTCGCTGTCACGGTGCAGCAACCACAGGCCACCGCCGCCGATGCCAGAGCTATAGGGTTCCACTACCGAGAGCGCGGCGCTGACAGCGATGGCCGCGTCCACCGCGTTACCGCCCTGCGCCAGCACCTCCATGCCTGCCCTGGTGGCGAGCGGATGAGCGCTGGCCACCGCTGCCTGGGGCGGCTTCGGGCCGGCGGCGAAGGCCGGCAGCGTGACGATGAGCAGCGAGACGGCGATCAATCGAATTTTCATGTGCCTGTCCGTTAGTTATTTAGAGACAAATCTGCTTAAAAGCGTCGCGAGCGAAGGCAGGGCAAGGCGCGCGAGGCGAGCACGAGGGAGCGTACTCTTAGTGTACGTGACCAAGTGCGAGTCCGACGCGCAACGCAGCCCTGCCGAGCGCAGCAGCTTTTAAGATTTGTTGGCGGTCAGGCGTTCGTACTTGATCAGTAATTCTTCGCGCGTCTCGGCGTGATCTGGATCGAGCGGGATGCAATCCACCGGGCACACCTGCTGGCACTGCGGCTTGTCGAAGTGGCCGACGCATTCGGTGCACAGGTCCGGATCGATGACGTAGATCTCCGGACCCTGGGAGATGGCGCCGTTGGGGCATTCCGGCTCGCATACGTCGCAGTTGATGCAAGTGTCGATGATCTTGAGAGACATGAGCTTATTTGCGCTTGATTTTCTTCAGCTCGGCTTCGACCGCCGGATGCACGAACTGCGACACGTCGCCACCCAAGATCGCGATCTCACGCACCAGGCTGGAGGAGATGAAGGTGAACTGCTCCGCCGGGGTCATGAAGATGGTCTCCACCTCGGGGCCGAGATGCCGGTTCATGGCCGCCATCTGGAACTCGAACTCGAAGTCCGACACGGCGCGTAAACCCCGCAGGATGGCGACGAGCTGGTGCTTGCGCGCGATCTCCACGGTGAGTTCGGTGAAACCAACGACTTCCAGGTTCTTGACGTCGTACAGCACTTCTTTGGCGAGCCGGACGCGCGTCTCCAAGGGGAAGGCCGGTGCCTTGCCGGGATTGGCGGCGATGGCCACCACCACCTTCTCGAACATGCGCGCGGCGCGGCGCACGATATCGGCGTGGCCGTTGGTGATGGGATCGAAAGTGCCGGGATAGAGGATGCTGGCCATTGCCTAGGTCTCCGCTTCAATACCTATATATACCGGGGTGGGAACTTCCCATCAAACTGCCACAGTAACGAGCCGGAAACCAGCGGCGGAGGACCCGCCGCCATTTTCATGCGCCCAAGCGCATGAAAATGGAGAAAACCGTGAATTCACTTCGCGGTTTTCGATACTGAAAAATCCAGGGATGGATTTTTCAGATCGGACTGGAGGGTTGGTTTCCGACTCCCAAGAGTCGGAAACCAACCCGTCCGGCGCGGCTCTCCTTGAGCACCTGCCAGCCCGCCGGCAATGCAGGCACCTGGTCCGCCGCGTGTTCCATGTATATCCAGGCGCCGGGTTTGAGCCAGCCGCGCGCGAGACGCGCGCACACCTCGGGTACCAGATCCGCATCGAAGGGCGGATCCAGGAACACGAGTTCGAAAGGCCGCGGCGCACCCGACAACCAGTTGAGAGCCTCAGCCACTATAGCTTCGCCGCCTTCAGCCTTGAGCAATTCGAGATGGCCGCGGATCGCGTCCACCGCCTGACGCTCCTGGTCCACGAACACCACGTGCGCGGCGCCACGCGACAAAGCCTCCAGTCCCAGCGCGCCGCTGCCGGCGAAGAGATCCAGGCAGGCGGCGCCCTCGATCCGGTCCCGCAGCCAGTTGAAAAGCGTCTCACGGACCCGGTCCGGCGAAGGGCGGATGCCGGGTAATGAGGGGAAGTGCAGCTTGCGGCTGCGCCATCGCCCCGCGATGATGCGGAACTCCTCGCGGTATCCCCGCCCCGGGTTGTGCCTAGGCTTCGGCATGGGGATTCGGCCTTCTTTACGGTTTCGTGTCTTGCCAGCTTGGGGCCCGGCAGCGTAACCTAGCCCGGCATCTTTGGGGAGTAAAATCGATGAAATTCCGCAGTCTTGCCGCCTTGTTCGCGGTTTCCGCCGCCTTGACCGCTTGCGTCTCGAGCGATGAATCCACCACGCCCGGCCCGAGCCTGAGCGCCGGGTTCCAGGCCAAGTTCGCACCGGCGAGCGGCGTCATGCCGTTCCCCAACGACCTGTATTTCAATGGCAGCAAGACCGGGCAGCTCAACATCCCCGGTAGCACTGCAGTGGCCCAGAACGGCCCGCTGCTGGAGCAGAACCACCTGGATGGTTTCGGCACCCAGTCCGACATCAGCGTGTACTTCACCTCCAGCATCGCCAAGAGCAGCATCACTTCCTCTACCGTCCGCATCTATCAGACCACGAGTGACGTGAGCACCAAGGCCGTCGACACCAAGGCCACTCCCACCCAACTCAAGATGGGCACCGATTTCACCGCCGAGGTCTCACCGGGTACCGACTCGGGCGGCAGCATCCTCACCATCAAGCCGCTGCATCCACTGGCTGCCAGCACCATCAACGGCAGCACGCCGGTGCCGGCCACCTATGTGGTGGTCGTGACCAACGGCCTCAAGGACACCAGCGGCAACGCTGCCACTGCGAGCCCGGACTATTCCAAGATCCTGGCCGCCGACCTGCCGGTCCTGAGTGGCGGCAAGATGGGCACTACGGGTGACGCAACCCTGGACCAGGTGGCTGAGTTCACCCTGCCGCAGCTGGCGGTGGCCGCCGCGGAAAAGGTGGACCCCACCACCATCGCCATCACTTTCAGCTTCAGCACAGGATACCTGGGCGTGAGTCTGGCGGAAGTCGCCGCGACCGCTGCTCCGACCACTCAGAGCGGTACCGGCATCTTCGATATCGGCCAGACGGTATGCCAAGTGCTGGTGACTGCCAAGCAAGTCGCGAATGCGGCGGCTTGCCCCCCGGGCAGCACTTTCACCGAGGTCTTCGCTGGTGATGTGGCGCTGCCCTATTACCTGACGGTCCCGGCGAAGGGTTCCACGGCGGCGCTCACGGACTCCTGGCACAACAGCGAGGGCACCGACACCGCCTTGAACTCCTCGGATCCGACAAGCTTCGTGCCCAAGGCCACCACCAAGACCAACGTGATTCCGATATTAGTAGTGATCCCGACCGCTCCGGGCTGCAGCATGGGCACCGGCTGGCCGGTGGTGATCTTCCAGCACGGCATCACCCGTAACCGCGAGGACATGCTGGGCATCGCCAGTACGCTGGCGGTAGGGGCGGATCCGTTCTGCACTGCCGTGATAGCCATCGACCTGCCCTTGCACGGTGTGACCGACACCGCTGACCCCTTCTATAAGAACCAGTTGTTCACCGGCTCCGCCGCCGCTGCCTTGCTGACCGCCCCGGTGAGCGAGCGCACCTTCGACATGGACTCCACCGGCCATGCAGGCGCTACCGGCAAGAACATCGACGGTTCCGGTCAACAGTTCATCAACCTCACCAGCACCATCACTTCCCGCGATAACCTGCGTGAAGGCGCTGCGGACCTGATCAACCTGGTGGCGACCCTGCCGAACCTGGCAGCCATCACTCCGCCGGCGACCGTGAACATCTTCGACAGCAGCCAGGTGTTCTACGTGGGTCACTCCCTGGGCGGCATTGTCGGCACCACTTTCCTGGGCGCGGACTCGGCCGGTGCGGCCCTGACCTCCACCTTGCCGAAGATCAAGACCGCGACCCTGGCCAACCCCGGCGGTCATATCGCGGAACTGTTGCGCAATTCGCCTGCGTTCGAGACCAGCATCGATCAGGGCTTGGCCGAACAGGGTATCGCGAAGGGCACCCAGGAGTACTACGACTTCTACTCCCAGGCCCAGGCGGTGGTGGAAGATGGCGACCCGGCGAACTATGCCGCGGCGGCAGCTGCGGGTCATCCGATCCACATGCTGGAAGTGGTAGGTGGTGGCAACTACGGCGCCGGTACCGGCCCGACCTGCAACCTCACCGATCAAGTGGTACCGAACAGCTCCACGGATCTCTTGGCGAAGCTCATGGGCCTCACTCAGGTTGACACCACCACTCCCGCTATGGGCGCTCCTGGTGGCGAGTTCATAGTGCGTTTCCTGGCGGGTGATCACGGTTCAGTCTTGAGCCCGGCCTTGCCCTCCAGTCCAGCTGTTTGCAAGAACGATGCCACCAGCCAGACCATCTACGGCGCGGTGACAGTGGAGATGCAGACCGAGGCCATCGGCTTCATCGCCCAAGGCGGCGCTGCCTTGCCCGTCAGCAATACGGCGCAGATCATCAAGAAGCCGTAATTGCAGTCAGATATCAGCCCATTAAGGGCGGCCGCGAGGCCGCCCTTTTTCTTGTCCGCTGTGCGGGCCTGCGTTAACCTGCGGTCCCCGCCCCCAGATTCCGGCACCGTGGCTCCATCCGATTCCAAACCCGGCCTGTTCGCCCGCCTGAAAGCCCGCCTCAGCAAGAGCGGCGGCCTGCTGGCGGCCTTCGCTGGTCCCGTGGACGAGACGCAGTTGGAAGAACTGGAGACCCGGCTCATCCAGGGGGACGTAGGGATCGAGACCTCGCAGCGCCTCATGGAGAACCTGCGCAAGCGCAAGCTGCCGGACAGCGCTGCGCTGAGAATTGCGCTCATCGACGAGATCACGACGCTGCTCGCACCCGTGGCGATGCCGTTCACCCTCCCCGCCGGTGTGAAGCCTTTCGTGGTGCTGGCCTTAGGCGTGAACGGCGTGGGCAAGACCACGACTCTCGGCAAACTGGCGCAACGCTTTAAATCCGAACACAAGAGCGTGATGCTCGCCGCCGGCGACACTTTCCGTGCCGCGGCAGTGGAGCAGCTGCAACTCTGGGGCTCCGCCCAAGGCGTGCCGGTGATCGCCCAGGGCCAGGGTGCCGATCCCGCCGCCGTGGCCCACGATGCGTACGCCGCCGCCAAGACACGCAACGTGGACGTGCTGCTGGTGGACACAGCCGGACGCCTGCATACCCAGGCGGGGCTCATGGATGAACTCAAGAAAGTGACCCGGGTATTGGGCAAGTTCGGCGCAGGCATCCCCCAAGAGAGACTGCTGGTGCTGGACGCGGGCCTGGGCCAGAACGCCCTGCGCCAGATCGAGGAATTCCATGCCGCCGTGGGGGTCACGGGCCTGGTCATCACCAAGCTGGACGGCACCGCCAAGGGCGGCATCGTGCTGGCGGCCGCGGCCCGCTTCCGCATCCCCATCCGCTTCATCGGCATCGGCGAATCCGCCGAAGATCTAGCGCCCTTCGACCCGCAAGCCTTCGCTGAAGCACTGGTAGGATAAGGGCATGATCAGTTTCCAGGGCGTCAGCAAAAGATATGAGGGGGGCAACGAGGCCCTGAGCGACATCTCTTTCGAGGTCGAGCGCGGCGAGATGGCCTTCCTCACCGGCCCTTCCGGCGCCGGGAAGAGCACGCTCTTGAAACTGGTGGCGCTCATCGAGCGCCCGAGCCGCGGCCAGATCCTGGTGAACGGGCAGAACCTGGCAGGTGTCAGCCGCCGCCAGTTGCCCTACTACCGTCGCCAGATCGGCGTGGTGTTCCAGGACCACAAGCTCCTCAACGACCGCAGCGTTTTCGACAACGTGGCGCTGCCGCTGGTGATCGCCGGCGCCGATGCGGCCGAGACCGCCAAGCGTGTGCGAGCGTCCCTGGACCTGGTGGGGCTGCTGCACAAGGAGAAGGCCCTGCCCATGACGCTGTCCACCGGCGAACAGCAGCGCGTCGGCATCGCCCGCGCTGTGGTGTACCGGCCCACGGTGCTCATCGCCGATGAGCCTACCGGCAACCTGGACCCGGAGCTCTCGCAAGAAGTGATGCAGCTCTTCAAGCGCCTGAACCAGGTGGGCGCCACGGTGCTGATCGCGAGCCACGACCGGGGTCTGGTGGAACAGTTCGCGCCGCGGGTGTTCAACTTGAAGAGCGGCCACATGGCCGAATCCGGGGAGGCCCATGGCATCTCCGACTGACAATCGCGGCGGAGCAGCGGTGGAAAGTCGCGGCGGCCTCAAGGCCTGGGCCCGGGATCACGCACGGGTGGCGGTCACGAGCTTGGGCAGGCTCTACCGGCATGGCGGCACCAGCCTCATGACCGCGGCGGTCATCGGCATCGCGCTCTCGCTGCCCGCGGCCCTGCAGGTGCTGGTGGGCAATGCGCGCCTGGTGAGCGGTTCCTGGGAAGGGGCGGCGCGCATCTCGCTGTATCTGAAGGCCGGCGTGAGCGATGCCCAGGCCCGCACGTTCGCCGACACGGTGCGCCACATGGATGGCGTGGCGGACGTGCAGTACATCAGTTCGGATCAGGCGCTCGCCGAGTTCAAGCAGCTCTCGGGCTTCGCCGACGCGGTCTCGGTGCTGGACAAGAACCCCCTGCCGGCGGTGCTGGTGGTGCGCCCCACGGATGCGAGCCCGGAGGCCGCCGCAGACCTGCAGCACCAACTTGCCGGCAACCCCAATGTGGACCAGGTGCGCCTGGACCTGCAGTGGTTGAAACGGCTCACCGCCATCCTCGACATCGTGCGCCGGGTGGTGGACATCCTGGCCGGCCTCTTGGGGCTGGCAGTGATCTTCGTGGTGGGCAATACCATCCGCCTTGAGATCGGCGGGCGGCGCACCGAGATCGAGGTAAGCAAGCTCCTGGGGGCGACGGACTCCTTCATCCGCCGGCCTTTCCTGTACCACGGGACCTGGTATGGCTTGGCCGGGGGCTTCATCGCCTGCCTGCTCGTGGTGGGCGCGGTGGCCCTCATGGCCGCCCCTGTGGGCCGTCTGGCGGGCCTTTACGGCAGCACTTATGAGCTTCAGGGCCTGGGTTTCCTGGGCGTCCTGGGGCTTATGGCCGGCGGGGCGGTACTGGGCTGGGCGGGGTCGTGGCTGGCTGTTGCCCGGCATCTCCGAGCCATCGAGCCGACGTAAAAAACCCTTTCCAGACAGTAAGTTAACCCTGCCCTTCCTTGGGAACTTCTTGGTGCCTTAGCACTCTAATCAAACGAGTGCTAAAATGGCGACCAAGCTAAGGAGGACCCAAATGACTGCCACCACCAAATTGATGCCTACCCAAGCGCTGACCCTAAGCCCGGTCGGCAGCCTGGATGCCTATATCCAGACGGTGCATGGCATCCCCGTCCTCACTCCCGAACAGGAGAAGGATCTGGCCGTGCGTTTCCACGACGAGCAGGACGTGGAGGCGGCCCGTCAGCTGGTGCTGCATCACCTGCGTTTCGTGGTGCATGTGGCCCGCGGCTACCTGGGTTACGGCCTGCCCCTGGGCGACCTGATCCAGGAAGGCAACATCGGCCTCATGAAGGCCGTGAAGCGCTTCGACCCGAAAGTGGGCGTGCGCCTGGTGTCCTTCGCCGTGCATTGGATCAAGGCCGAGATGCACGAGTACATCCTGAAGAACTGGCGCATCGTGAAGGTGGCCACCACCAAGAGCCAGCGCAAGCTGTTCTTCAACCTGCGCAAGTCCAAGAAGCGCTTAGGCTGGATGAACCGCGCCGAAGTGGAGACCATCGCCAGGGACCTCAAGGTCTCGCCTGAGGAAGTGTTGGAGATGGAGTCCCGCCTCTCGGGCAAGGACATCGGCTTCGATCTCACCCCCGAGAGCGAGGATGAGGACAGCGCCAGCGTGGCGCCGGTCACTTATCTCGCGGACGAGTCTTCGGATCCTGCCGAGTCCGTCGAGCGGCAGGACTACGAGACCCGCAGCGAAGCACGCTTGGGCCATGCCCTGACCGGCTTGGATGAGCGCAGCCGCCACATCCTCCAGCGCCGCTGGCTGGATGAGGAGAAAGCCACGTTGCAGGAACTGGCGGACAAGTACCACATCTCCGCGGAGCGGGTGCGGCAGCTGGAGAACAACGCCATCCGCAAGCTCAGGACGGCGATGGCCTGACATCCGGGCTTGAGCCCAGAAAAAAGCCCGGCGAGAGCCGGGCTTTTTGTGCGGCAGCTCAGTTACACCCGCTGTCCGAGAAACTGCAGTAGGAATGCACGCCGCCTTCTGCATCGCTGACACTCGAGCCTGACGTCGTCTCAAGCCCCACCACGTTCGTCAATATCCCGAGCGGTCCCCCGCTGATCGGATCTTCGGACTCCAGATGGAGCTGCGATCCGGACGGCGCGATCGCTCCGAAGGGCAGCGCGTATAAAGTACTGGAACTCACCATGCCATAAGCCTGCAGGTTGGATACGTCCAGCGCACCCAGGCTATGGCCATAGATGTTGCTGCTGTAGCCGCTGGCGAGCAGATCCACCGCAGAAGCATCGGGCAAGCCCTGCCAAGCCAACAAGGTATCGGTGCTGTCGAAGACCAAGTCCAAAGGTTTCGATGCCCATCCGGTCACCAAGACGCCTTGCGGATTATCGGTGTCGGCTGCTAATTGATCATAGTTCATCGGACCGTCACCGTTGCTGAAGAACCCTGTGATGCCGACTTGAGCCTGACCTTCGAAATTATTCGTGAACCTGCTTCCTACCACCTCTTTTCCGAGATAGGAGAATGCGAACAACTCGGCATCGAGTTGCAGCAGTGTCATGCCATGGTGCTCGGCATATCGGGACATCATCAGCTGGAACTTGCGGTTCGCGTAGGCGTGCATGCCCGTTGAACCTATGTATTGGGCAAGACCAATGAACTGGCCCGAGCCATAGGCGGCGACGCCGCCCGCCACCAGTTGATCTTCGCCATAAGCCGCAATATAACCCGCCACACCGGCGCCCAGATCCTGCAGTGGCGTCCCACCCTGCACATCGGTGATGTAGACCTCATATCCGGCGTATACCTCGGGACCGGTGAAGAAAGAGGCCACCATCGCGACGTAGCCACCCACCTGACGCAGGGTCGAGGAGCGCGCGAACGCATCGTTGACGTAGTGGCCCACGATCGGACTGGTGTCGGCGAACATCACTGACGGGTGCTTGAGGGCCTCCGTCGCGCCGCTCAGCAGGGCCTGCGCGGTGCTCGCCGGCATGGGGATGCCTGTGAGCACGCTCACCGGGTTAGTGAAGGTGCTGAGGCAGAAACCGCAATAGCCGGTAGGATCCGTGTACCGCAGGGGGTTGTCATACACGTAGGCATAGCGGTTGTACGACTGGCTGGCGATCGGACCCCGTATCGTAGGATCGGCGCTGATCATCCGATCGATGGTCGGGTCATAGAGCCGGCCATCCATGTGGATCAGCGCGACGTTGTCGAGCTGCTCCTGCAGGGTGTAGCCGCGATCCGTGTCGTTCTTCAGGAGCGCGATCTGGGCCGGGCTGAGGTCATAGGCCCAGTTCGCCGGGTCGCGGCGCATGCCGAAGGCGTCGAAGCTCATCTGCTGGACCACGTTCCCGGCATCGTCGGTCAGGTTATCGGCGCTGCCGAGGTGATCGGAGTGGACATAGGTCGTGGTGACAGTCCCTGACTGGTCGACGGTGTGCACCGCCACCGTCTGGCCATCGGCCTCGATGTTGTGCCGGTACTGCACCGTGGTCCCGGTGGTCACCACCTCGAACAGGCCACCCACGTACACGGTGGTGGTGTTGCCGGCGACGCTATCCGTGCTCACCTGCTGGTAGCGCTTCTGATCGGGTCCATAACTGAAGGTGCTGCTACCAGTCACGGTGTTGTTGCCGTTGACGGTGGCGATGCTGCCGATGCTCACCGGCAGGTTGTCATCGTTCCAGGCCACGGTGCGGCCGTTGCCGCTGAGCATGTTGCCATTCGCGTCGTATTGATAGACGCCGGGCATGCTGGTGACTGTCGTGACGGCATAGGGGTGGCTGGGATCGCCGTAGCCGTAGGTGTCGCTGAGTCCGAGGCCCGTATTGCTGCGGGTCTGGACGTTGCCGACGGCGTCATAGCCCATGCCGATCACGGCGCCCTGTGTCCCGCCGGAACAGCTGCCCGCCGTAAGTCCGCTGCTCACCGTGGACGTCTTGAGGCGGTTCAGGCCGTCATAGGTGAAGTTCTCCACCAGTCCCTTGTTGGCATCGCAACGCTGCTTCAGGTTGCCGAAGCTGTCCCGGGTGTAGACCAGCTCCTGCACATTGTCGGACTGGCCCGTGCCGGTGCCGGTGCCGATGCCGGTGACGACGCCGGTCGCCGCATCGTAGGTGGTCACGGTGCTGACGTTGTTGCCATCCACGTAGCCGACGATGTGGCCGAAGGCGTCCACGGGCGCCACGCCGCCATCGGTGGCAGCACGCCAGTAGATGAAGCCTGTATCCGCGTTCGACACGGCTTCCAGCGCGCCACTGGCCGGATCGTAGTTGTATCTCACGGTGAAGCGGTACGGCGTATCCGTGACCGCTTTCACCGTGGCGCCCGCATAGGCCTGGTAGACCGGCGGAGCATAGACCGGAGTCCCGACACCGCCCGGCGCGGCGCTACGCGTCAGGGCTAGGGTTTGGAGCATCGTTCCATGCTGGCGGTCGAACCGGGCCTGCAGGGCGGCTTCACTGGGCTGCATGTGTGTATGCTCCAGCAGCTCACGGCGCCTGGAAGCCAAAGTCAGAAGCGCATTGGCTTCGCCGCCGGGCACACCCGGCGCCGCGACCGGTTTCAGATCTGCAGGCGAGACCCTCGTCTCCTCCATACGCAACATGGCATCACCATCCAATGCCGGCGCGGCGATCTGGGTGGACGCGATCCCGTCGTTCAATACCAGCTGGCACTGCTCCGGGGGAGGCAGTTGGCAACCACCCTGCCCCGCGTGGTTGTAGATGAGCGTGGCAGAGGACTGCCAGCCGCTGCAGACCGTGGTGCCATCGCTGCTGTTGCATGCGCGCACGCGGTAGTAATACGTACCGAACGTCGGCAAGGTGAGGGTCTTGGCGCTCGTCGCCCCTTCATATACGAAGCTCTCATGGGCGAAGGTGGTATCCGTGTCCATGAACAACTGGTAGGAAGTCAGCTTGCCGCTGGCGTTACCCCAGTCGAGGGTGTACGTGGCTCCATATCCCGACTGAGTGGCAGGCGAGAAAACCCCGGGCACGCCGGGCCGCACTACTATGTGGATGACGACGGTCGACGAATAGCCGCTGTAACCGTTCACGTTCCATGCGCGTACGCGGTAATAGTAGTAATAAGAACCGTTGCCGGGATGGCTGATCGGCACCGAGGTGTTGGCGGTGCCGCCGGCCGGCGTCTCGGTCCAGGTGCCCGTCGCGCCGCTGGAGTTACCTGTGGCCTCCTCCAGGTGATAGGTGATCGTGGTGCCCGGGATCGTCTCGGGGCTCCAGCCGACGGTGTAACCGCCATTGTGATCTGCGTCCGTACCCGGATCGAGACCGGCCGGCACCGTGGCGTGCAGCACCACGGTCGCCGAGGTGGAAGCACTCCGGGGACTCTCCACGCCATTGTCCTTGGCGGTCAGGGCGAAGTAGTAGGGACCGTTGGCGAGTCCGGTGATGGTGGTAGATTCCGATCCATCGCCGTCATCCACGGCGTTCTTCGCCAAGGTGAAGTGCGAGTTGTCGGTGGACTGATAGATGTTATAGCTGCCGACCTGGACATGGGAGCCCACGACCGAAGGCCAGCTGAGCGTGATGCTGCCCGTGGTACTGGGATTCGGGCTGGCACCGGGAGCCGCCGGCACCGGCGGCACTACGCTGACCGTGGCGGTACTCGTATTGCTGAGCACAGAACCGTTGTCGATGACCTGCAACTGGAAGGCATAGGTGCCGCTGACGGATGGCGTGAATGCGGGGCTTTCAGCCGCCGGATCGAAGGCCCCCATGGCGAGAGCCGGACCACCCGTCTGCGTCCATTGATACTGCAGAGGCAGGGGCGGCACGTTGCCGTCCGTGGACTGGCTGCCATCGAGCGTGACGGAGGTGCCGGCCGTGGCGAGCGTCGGAGTGGCGGTCGCGACCGCGACAGGCGCAGCCGCTCCCGTGCCCGGCATGACGGAAGCCGGGTAGCTGGTGGTCGCAACACGGCCGAAGTTGTCGTAGGTCGTGGAGACCGTATAGGACACGCCGTTGATGGTGGTGACGGTGTCGCTCGGCCTGTGCAGGCTGTCGTAATCGTAGGTCTGGGAGAAGCCGTTGGAATCGCTCATGGACGCGGCGAGGCCCACCGCGCCGGGCGCGTCATAAGTCCAGGTACTGGACAGCCCAGACGTGGCCTGGCATCCGGCACCGGCGGCCGTCTCCAGCTTGCTGGAAATGCGACCGAGATTGTCGTAGGCGAAGACGATGGATTGGCTATTCGCGTCGGTCTGGCACAGCATCTCGCCGAGTGCATCCACCTGGTAGGTCCAGGATCCCATGTTGGGATCGGTCATTCCGGTCTTGTGACCGAGACCGTCATAGCTCATGGCGAGGACGTGACCCGATGCATCGGTGGTGGACGTGGTGTTTCCAGACACGTTGAAACCAAACAGGGTGACTCCGCCCTTGGCATCGGTGATGCTCACCGTGCGGCCCAGAGCATCGGTCAACGTGACCAGCGTCTGGGTGGCGCCATCGAGCAGATCGGAGGCATTCCCCGCCTGACGGGTCGAAGTGGTGGTGAAGCCGTTGTAGCTGTACGTGGTGACGTCTTGGCAGTTGGGATAGCATCCGGCCTGCGGATCCTGGGGGCTCGGCGCATGCACCGCCTTGATCTTTCCGACCTGGTTGTAATACGTGGACGTGGTGCTGAACTGGGCCGCAGTCCCGATATAGGGCTCGGTCACGGCCACGACCTGGCCATAGTTGTCGTACGTGGTGTCGACTTTCGACAGCACGCCGCCCAGGAGCACCGCACCCCGCTCGACGACGCGCCCACCGGCGTCATAGACGCCATAACCGGTATTGATGGTCGTCGAGCCGTCGTTCGCGACCTGCTGGGTCGAGACTTCGTAGACGCCGGCACCGCCGGCGCACGGGAAGACGGGAGCGGCGCTGCACCACTGATAGTTGCGCACCGTCGAGGTGCCATCCGGCTTGGTCACCTTGATGGAACGGCCGTAACCGTCGTACTGGGTCGTGGTCGTCAGACCGTTCGGATCGGTGGAGGTGGCCTCTACTCCGAAGTCATAACGCCAGGTGTTGTACGAGGTCATGGTGACGCCATCGCTCAACTTGGCGCGCGACGTGGTACTGAACTCCCCATTGCCCGTATAGACCGCTCCGGTGGTCCTACCTCCGGTGGACAAGGTTGATCCGATGCCAGTACCCGAGATCACTGTCTGATTTACGTTGCCGAAAGAATCATAGGTGTAGCTGGTCGAAAGCGATGGAGAACCGTTCGCATCGGACGTGCTGGTGGTGGAGGGGGACGACGCATTGACGGAGGCGGCCAACTCACAGTGGCTGGTATCAACGTTCGAATTGACGATGCGGCTCGCGGACACACCCGAAGGAGACGTCTTCTTGACAGTCACCGACTGCGGCATGGAGACACAATAGGTGCCAAGGTCGTAGTCGTTGCCGAAATCGGCGATGGTCTCCGAGATGAAGATATCGTTGGTGGTCAGGTCTTGCACCTGGAGGGCTGCATCCAGGGTGTTTCCGTAGTTATCGAAGCTCGCGCTGCTCCGGTTGTTGACGCTCGCTGTCAGCGAAGACGTGGTCCTGCGGACCTGGTTTCCCTGAAGTCCGCTGGCGATGCTCGCCGGGTCGTAGTCATGGGAGACCGTGCTGTCGAAATACGGCAAATAACGGCTCGAATACCCGGATCCATACTGGATATAGTCCGCGCCGTCTTTATTGGTGCCGTGGATCTCAAAGTAGCCGCTGCCGCCCTTCAGCGAAGCCACATCATTGATGACCTGCCCGATCCACGGGAAGGTCTGGTCATAGGTGGCCGTCTCCTGATTGTTGTTGCGCGAATCGGTGGTCGTCACCGTGGTGAACCCCAGGAAGCCGTGGCCATGCGGATCCACCTGCGCTCCGCTGTAGGCATAGGTCACGTCGGACGTGCCGCCGACCCCGTCGTTCTGGGTAAAGGTTGACACCACCTGCATGGCGGGCTGGATGTCCTGGACCGGATACTGGGCACTGCTGCCCTTGGTGTAGGTGGGGGCGCCATCTGCCAACGAGGCGTACTGGAACTGAGAGAAGTTGCCCATGCCGTCGGTGATGCCGCTCACCAGGTCGGGGGCGACGCCGGCGTGCAGCCGGTAATGCCAGGTGAATGAAGTGCCAGCGGGGTTGGAAACCGCGTAGACGAGGTCGCTCAGCCCGTCGGATTCGATGTTTCCGACGCGCAATGTGCCGCTTTGATAGGTGCTTGGCAGCACGTTCGACAGGCTTACGTCATTGATGGCGTAACCGCTGCCGGGCGTGTAGGTGACGTTTAGCATCATCCACTGCCCGCTCCCCGTCTGGACGATGGCCTCCTGCTTGCCGTCGCCGTAGTAGTCGGCTATCACCGGATCGGAATTGTTCCAGCCATCCATGCCCAGGTCGATAAAGGAAGTCGTCAGCGTGGTGAAGCCGTTACCAGTGCTGATGGCCAGCCGCCAGTCATAGCCCGTGCTTTGAGGTCCGGTATAAAGCAGATCGGTCAAGCCATCGCTGTTCAGGTCGACGGGCACCGGCGAGATGGTCGAGGCGGCCAGCGAGCCGATGGCGGTATAACCCGGGGTCTCATTGGAGACGAGGGCATCCCAGTAATAGTAGGTGGGATCCGGGGTCTGCCCGCAGTTCAGCTGGTCCTGGGGATTGCATGGGGCATGGTAGGAGACCGAATCCAGTTCGATGGCGCTGGCCCTGCCGGAGCCGTCGAAATTGAACGGTGTATCGGAGTAGGTGGAACTCGTGGACCGGGTGACGAAATCGGAACCAAAGCCCGTGGGCGCGGTGCTCGGAGCCGTGTAGATGGTCTTGCGGGCCGAGATGCTGCCGCCATTGTTCGTATACAGATAGGCGTTGTTACCGTCGCTGTACACTAAATCCGACGATCCCGATCCATGGAAATCCACCGCCCAGGCTGAACCGCTTTCCGTGTAGGCGGTGGTGAGGCCCGGCAGGTTGTTTCCAGGTGTCTTGAAAATCGGACTGCTACGACTCCCTTGCGATATCAAGACCTGATAACCCCGTCCGCTGCCGTCCGTGTTGTTGGCAACAGGCTCGGCCAGATCGGTCAAGCCGTCGCCGTTGTAGTCCATCTCCAGGGTCGAATAGATTCCATAGAAGGTGGAAGCCGTAATACCAGTATTGGCGATGGTGGAACTGAAACCGCCATTGGGATTGCCCCACATGACTTTCCAGGTATTGGAATTGGGATTGTTATCCGGATAGACGAGGTCCATCACCCCGTCGCCGTCCACGTCCATGAGCTTGGCCGCCGCCGCCGCCGCGGCCGAAGTCACGGCGGCAGGCGTCGGGGTGTCCGCTCCCCAGCCGGCGCCCTGCCCGGTCCGCCAGGCGATCGTGGTCGCCGGCAGGCAGGTGCCATCAGCACCGCACTCGCTGACTGAGACGAGATGGCTACGGCCCGTGGCGTTGGCCGTCTGGTAGCTCAGGGTGTAATTGAACGTGGTGGCACCAGCGTAGTTGACCTTGATGTTCGTCAAACGCTGCGTCTGGGTCACCAAGCTGCCATGGATATAGCCCGAAATGATGTTCGGTCTCGCTTGATAATCGAATTCGACCTGATGGTTGGGCGCGACGCTGCCGTGGCCGGTGTAATTGATGAATGTAGGCCAGTAATCACCATCTGCCGTGTCCTGGTGATATTGGTAAGACATGTAGTTGCCGTTCAGGTCCGTGACCCGATCCAGAGCCCAGGAACGGACGACGGTGGTCCCTTGTGCATAAATCTTCGAATCGGTGGTGTTGCCGTATTCGTAGATACGGCCGTCCTTCATCTGAACGGTGAAGTAGCTGGGCCCCGTGCTTGAGCCGTGAGAGGTGATCCGGGAAAACCCTTCGATTTCCGTACCGTAGGTCGCCGCGTCGGCTCCATACGTGCCGCTTACGCCCTTGAGGTGCTGCCCATCCAGACAGAAGTCATCCGACGGGCCGCTGGGCCCGCTAAGCTGGACCGCTTGAGTCTGCCCATCGCTCGCAATTGATGCCGGGCAGCGGGCGATCGCCGAAAGACCGGATAGCGACCAGCCATAGCCGGCCAAGCCTTCTCCACTATCGCTGTCATAAGTCAGCACTAGTGAAGGCTGCATGTTATGCGTGCCGGGCGGCAAGGTAATAGGGATGTTGTAAGTGGCCGCGCCATTGGCGCTGACGCCGGCGGAACCGGCGATGGCTCCCACTGCCGTGGTCGCCTGGGCATCCGTCATGGCGAGTGCAGTTACCACACTCAGCGCAAAGAACGCACCGGCTGCGGGAAGCAGGCGGAACCGCTTCGGCTGGTTGTGGGAACGACGCAGGGACAAAGCGCGCAGATTGCGCGCGGCGCGGATTATTTCCATATACCCCTTCCCTTAAAACTTATTAGAACTTATGTAAAAAGAATTATTTGTTGCCGTTTTACAAATATAGAAGACGAATTACAGAAAATGCAATAGCCAGCGCGCGAGCGCACGTGTAAATTATTTTCCAAGGGAGGCGCGGGTGAGAGCCCGTCGGTGATTCGAACATGGACAAAGTCTTACATGGGGATTACCGACTCAAGACCCGGCGGTATCTCATTGATTTCCTTGGCTCCTCATATCCGAGGCACATGATCAATTGTGCATTGGGCATCGTCGCCGCCGTGATGCTCTGGTCCATGCTCCCGCACAAGCCGAGCGTCGGACCAGTACTAACTGCTACTGCCAC
>DATBAJ010000010.1:0-8434 GCA_036271575.1 Gammaproteobacteria bacterium | reverse complement strand
ATCTCCATCGCCAAGAAGTACACCAACCGCGGCCTGCAGTTCCTGGACCTGATCCAGGAGGGCAACATCGGCCTGATGAAGGCCGTGGACAAGTTCGAATACCGCCGCGGCTACAAGTTCTCGACCTACGCCACCTGGTGGATCCGCCAGGCCATCACCCGCTCCATCGCGGACCAGGCGCGCACCATCCGCATCCCGGTGCACATGATCGAGACCATCAACAAGCTGAACCGTATCAGCCGGCAGATGTTGCAGGAGATGGGCCGCGAGGCCACTCCGGAAGAGCTGGCGATACGCATGGAGATGCCGGAAGACAAGGTGCGCAAGGTGCTGAAGATCGCGAAAGAGCCGATCTCCATGGAGACACCCATCGGCGACGACGAGGATTCCCATCTGGGAGACTTCATCGAGGACGCCAATGCCACCTCGCCGGTGGACGCGGCGACCGCGGAAGGCCTGCGCGAGGCTACCCACTCGGTATTGGCGAGCCTCACACCGCGCGAAGCCAAAGTGCTGCGCATGCGCTTCGGCATCGACATGAACACCGACCACACCCTCGAAGAAGTGGGCAAGCAGTTCGACGTGACCCGCGAGCGCATCCGCCAGATCGAGGCGAAGGCGCTGCGCAAGCTGCGGCATCCCTCGCGCAGCGAACAGCTCAGGAGCTTCCTGGACGAGAATAGTTAAGAAGAAGAACGGGAGCGAAGAACAAGAATCAAAGGCCGCTGTAACAGGCGGCCTTTTTTCTTTTTAGCGCATGACCACCCAGTGCTCGACCCCCTGGTCTTTTAGAAATTGCTCGGCGTCCTTGCCCTGCAGGATCGCCAGGGTGGAGAGCAGCCCGGCCTGGGAGCAATTGGCCTGCAGCACCGTCACGGAACGGGGCGCGTCCTTCACCGGCCAGCCGGTGCGGGGATCGAGGATGTGGCCGTAGCGCACGCCGTCCTTGGACAGGAAGCGGTGGGCGTCGCCGCTGGTGGCGATGCCGCCGCGGTTCAAGCCGACGCGCGGCGCCTTGCTGTCGGGCGCGAGGCTCTCCACCCCCACGCGCCAGGGCTGGGCGTCGCGTCGCGAGCTGTTCGCGAAAAGGTCGCCGCCAAAATTCACCAGCAGCGGCGCGCCATCGCAAGCAACGGCGGCCAATTCCGCCGCCCGATCCACGGCGTATTCCTTGCCGATGCCGCCGAAGTCGATCTCCATGCCGGGCTTCAGGCGCAGACGCGGCGCCTTCCATTCCACCTTGCCCCAGCCCACAAGCTTGAGCACCTCAGCCACAGCCGCCACTTCCGGCAACCGGTCGCTGCCATCGAACTTCCATACGCGACGCAGCACACCGGAGGTGATATCGAAGGCCCCACCGCTGAGCTCGTGGCAGCGGGTGGCATGGTCCAGCAGGCGCGCGGTCTCCTCGTCCACCTCCACCGCAGCCCCGTCGGCGCGGTTGATGGCGCGGACGATATTGTCGTCCCGATAGCGGCTGAACTTCTGTTCGATGCGCCAGGCCTCGTCCGCCGCCACCTGGGCGGCACGTGACGCAGCCTCGGCGTCGGGCGTATCGACCAGCACCTCGCAGGGTGAGGCCATGGCCCGGAAAGACCCGCGCCAGATGCCCTTCTCGAATTTGATGTCGAGCTTGCCTATGTGGTCGGTCTTGGAGGGATCGCGGTCAGCCAAATCTGCTCTCCCAAAAACGGGCGGAGTCCTGTTGCTTAGACGTATCGCTGGTAAGTGTGCTGTGGCGCGCGGCTCACTGCAACCGAAATCCCGGATGACTCATCCCATCCAGCGCATCAGCCTGCGAGTCACGCTTCGCCGGCCATCCTCAGAACGTGAAGTCTACCTGCACGATGTCGGCGGAGAGCCCGGGGAACAGGTCGTAGCCCGTCTGCTCGCCCACTTCCACGTGCGGATCGCTGCCGCCGCCCTGGGAATAATGTTCGATGCGCACGCTGAACGTCTGGGTGCCCGCGAGCTGCGCGCCGAACTCCAGGCCGAGGGTACGGCCCGTGAAAGCGGCCAGCCGGTAGTCGGCGCTGACATCGGTGGGGATCGCGTCGCTATCCAGCAGGCCGCGATGATAGAAGTCCGCGGCGCTCTGCCGGTACCAGCGCAGATGCGGTTGCAGGTAGTAGTCACCGGCGAAGGCCCATCGGTAGCGCAGCTCCAGCATGTTGGAGTGGATGCCCCAATCATCCCAGGCATAACGATAAGCCAGGCTCAGCATGTCGCCGGCGAAAGCCACCCGGTTGTCCAAGTACAGTGCTTTCTCATGGCGGCTGCCTGGGCGGTTCTCGTATATCTCGCCGATGGGCTCGCCCAGGGGTGGACCGAAGCCGCCGCCCGGCCCGCCCGGAAAACCGGGCAAGCCCGCTTTCCCTCCCAGGTGGGTGTTGATGATGGAGACGACCTTATAAGGGTCGTTGAGGTAACCGTCGGAATCGCCGTAGGAGAAGTTGAGCTTGGCCACCCAGTCATGGCTCATGACCTGGCTCAAGCCCAGCAGCATGCTCTTCACGGTCTTGCTGCGATCGGCGGCCATGGGCAAGACCTGGGGCGCCTCGCTCAGTGGCTCGGGGATGCCGCCGATGGGGAACACGTCGTCGTGCTCGTAGGCGACGCCGGCGGAAACGGTGGTATTGCGCCGGTCGAAGTCCCGGGCGAACAGGGTGCTGGCGCCTTGCGACTTGAAATCATGCTCGATGGAATAGGCGGCGGACGCTTCCCAATGCCACTGCCCGGCGAAGGGCTGATCCCAGGTGACCGTGATGGCCTTGCGGGTGTCACGGAAGTTGCCATCCATGGGCGTCACGCCGGCACGCTGGCTGGTGGTGTTGATGCCGGAAGGGCCGGTGACAGTCTGGGGCTTGCTCGAGGGCATGCCGCCGGTCGGCGTGGCGCCGGTGAGTGCATCCACCACCAGATTGAGCTTGAGAAAAACATCGTCGCCGAAGTCGCGCTTGGCCAGCAGCACCGGCTCCTTGGCGGTGATGCCGCCCACCTCGGTGTAGTAGAGCAGGCCTGCGTCGAAGTTCCAGTCGCCCGCGTCGGCCAGCGCGTCACGCGCACTGGTGCCCAATAGCGCGCAGCTGGAAGCCAGCAGTGCGCGCTTCAAGCCGCGCTTGCGTTTCAGTTGCATCCGCAACCCCCACCGGCGAAGTCACGGCCGCCGCTCATGGCTTCCTTCGAGAAATAGATGTGATCGTCCATGGCGAACGCCACCGGCTCACAGTCGAAAGCCATCGCCGGCTTCGCCAGCGTGCCGCGTTGCCAGGGTTGTACGCCCAAGCTGGAGCAGCCGCTCAGCAACGCCAGCGCGGCGATGCACCAGAAAACGAGGTGTGCTCTCTTGATGTTCATTCTTGCTCCTTGCCCAGGGCTGCGCGGATCTCCGCTTCGAACTGGGCCGGTGAATCAGTGTAGAACCCCGCGTGCTTCTGCAGCACCTGGCCGTCGCGGCCGATGAGGAAGGAACTCGGCATCCCCAGGAGCGCATAGCGTTCCGCCAGCCCGCCCTTGGGGTCGCCGACGATGGCGAAGCCCGGCTGCTCCACCGCCAGGAACTTCTGCCCGTCGGCCGGCTGCTCATCCTCATCCACCGCCACGATCACCAGGCCATCGGCGGCGTATTTCTTCTGCATGGCATCCATCCAGGGGAAGGATTGCCGGCAGGGCTTGCACCAGGAGGCCCAGAAGTCGAGATACACCAGCTTGCCCTGATACTGGGCGAGGCCGAAGGCCGGCGCGTCGGCATGGGCCGCGGCGGTGGCCAGCAAGGCGGTGAGCAGGAACCGATGTAGACGCATGTCATCCCCGGAGAGCGCGTTACATTGTACTGCGCGCACCTCCGGACCCCGGAGCGCTTGGATCCATTCCAGACAACAAATGGCACTCAATCGAATGTTTGAGCAGCAAAGAAGAAGGTGGCCCACCAGGGCGAGCCGCGAAGCGGTGAGCGCCGCGCCGGGGCTCGAAGCGAAGCTTCGAGCGGGCATACAGGATGTACGCCTTGGGCCATCAAGCGGAGCAGGGACTGCGTAGCTTGTGGGCGGCCGTTGATTGCCAGGGACGGGCCTGCTGGTATGGGTTCTACCGCGTCGAATTGGTGGGCCCACCAGGACTCGAACCTGGAACCAAGGGATTATGAGTCCCCTGCTCTAACCAATTGAGCTATAGGCCCCGTCGGGCGCCATTGTACCCGTTGCACATAGTGGGTTGTGCAGCACCGGCGCGTGCCCGGCCCTGGCGCTCCGGCGAGAGACCTCGATGCGTAATATTCCGGCCCGCCAGCCACTCATTGATGGAGTAGCAACGATCCGGGGGCACAAGATGGCCATCGACTCCAGACAGTTTGTTCGATGCATCGCGATCGGTCTCTGGTTCTTCGCCGCGGCCAGCGCTGCCGCGCCAGGCGATGCCATCTATTCTCGCCCGGGGCAGATCGTGCCGGCCGGCGACGGAGCGCGCCTCAACATGTATTGCCTGGGGACCGGCTCACCGACGGTGGTGATGGACTCCGGCTGGGGGGACTGGGCTCCAGCCTGGGCCGTGGTGCAGCCGCGGATCGCCCAATTCACCCGCGTCTGCAGCTATGACCGCGCCGGCGCCGGCTTCAGCGACCCGGGCCCCCTGCCGCGCACCAGCGAGCGCATCGCTGGGGAACTGCACGATGCCCTACGTGCGGCCAGCATCGCGGGGCCCTACGTGCTGGTCGGACATGCGTTCGGCGGTGACCATATCCGGGCTTTCGCGGATCTCTATATGCAGGATGTGGCAGGCGTGGTGCTGGTGGATGCCGATGCGAGCGACATCGAACCCGCGGCGATGCGCCGCAAGGATGACAGCGGCATCCTCGCCTACATCCCGGACCTGAAGGCCTGCCGTGACGCCATCGCAGAGGGTAAACCCTTGCCGGCGGTATCATCCGGACCCGGCGGTCCACCCACCAACTGCGCGCAACAGACCTTCTTCCGGGGTTTGCCTGAGGCGGAATGGTCTCCTGAACTCAACGCCAAACTCCTGGAGATCGCGCAAA
Organism: Gammaproteobacteria bacterium; assembly: GCA_036271575.1. GTDB lineage: Bacteria > Pseudomonadota > Gammaproteobacteria > Natronospirales > REEB76 > DASUBN01. The sequence goes on along the minus strand of DATBAJ010000010.1, from coordinate 3,402 downwards.
GCAAACTCGCCATGTGGGATGCGGACATCTCCGAGATGCAGAACATGCCTGCCGATGAACTGTGGCTGCAGAGACATCGGACTTCATTCGGCGCCCGGCCGATCCGCGTGCTCACCTCCGGCAACCATGCGGTCGGCCATCTGGAGACACAGCGGCCTGTCAGCCTGGAGCACCTCAAATACGAGTACGACATCGCGCTGACCCAATCACGCTGGCTGACGCTCTCCTCCAACGCCAAGCAGGTCTTCACGGGCCATAGTTCCGAGTACATCCAGTTCGACCAGCCCGAGGTGGTCGTGGGCGCCGTGCAGGAAGTGTGCGCGCAAAGTAAGTAACAGGCTGGGCAGAGGCATGCATTCGATTTGCATGCCCCGGCGCCGCACGGCGAGTATTCAGTAGTAGAGTGAAGCAGCCTTGGCGCCAAGGCTCCTGAAACGACACTGGGTGACGCGATGCCAGCACTCGCGGAATGGGACAGCTTCTACGTGATCGTCGGCTCCGCAGCCGGCGCACTCATCGGCCTGCAGTTCGTGGTGATGACGCTCATCGCCGAGAACCCGCCGAAGGGCGTCTCGGAAGGCAGCGCCACCTTCAGCACGCCGACGGTGGTGCACTTCAGCGTGGTGTTGCTGCTCTCAGCCCTGGTGCGCATACCCTGGGAGACCATCGTATCGGCCGCCCTTGCCTGGGGGGCCCTCGGCCTGTGCGGACTCGTCTACACCGCCGCCGTCGTGCGCCGCATGCGCAGCCAGTCGGTCTATGAACCGGTGTTCGAAGACTGGCTGTTCCACGCGCTCCTGCCGCTGGTGTCGTATCTGATCCTGGGTGCCTCGGCGCTGATGGCCGGGCCGCAGACCCACGAGGCCCTGCTGGGTGTCGGTACCGCCGCACTGGTGTTGCTGTTCGTGGGGATACACAACGCCTGGGATGCGGTGGCCTATCACGTGGTGGTGAACCTGGGCGGCAACAAGCCCAAGGACGCTCAAGCCCCGAAACGCTCGAAGCGGTAGGCCAGTTCCGGACCGCCTGAACCCTCATAGGCCAGCTGGGCCATGAGCAAGGTGAAAGGCTCGGCGTAGCGGGCGATCTTCAGGGGTCCGGCATCCACGGGCTCGAAACCCAGGTCGCGGATCAATCCGGCGGCGCGCCGTTTGGCGCGCTTGTCATCGCCGTAGTACACCAGGCTCGGCCGCGTCTTGCGCCTGCGCGCCGCATAGACATCGAACAGCACTTCGCTTGGCACGGTGCCGAACGCGCCCACCACCTTCGCCTTGGGGATCTTCTTCGCCAAGGCTTCGGCGCCCGAGGAGTGGTGGGCTACCACCAGCTCGGTGTCATCGCCGTTCATGGGCAGGGAGCAACTGAGCACCAGTTTGCCGGCGAGGTCGCCGGCCTGCTTCAACACGTCGGGGACCCGGGACCAATGCACCGCCAGGAGCACCGCGTCCGCATCTTGCGTCGCTTGCGCGGGCGTGCCCCACTGCGCCTTGCGGCCGGCCTTGCGGGCGAGCGTCCTGAGCTTCTGTTCGCTGTGGGAATAGCTGAACACCACCTCATGGCCGGCACGCGCGAACAGCGTGCCGAGCTTGGCGCCCATGAGACCTGAACCCAGTATGCCGATGCGCATCAGCGCCCCACGGTCTGCTGCAGCTTCTCCGGATAGCGCGCGCCCTGCACCGTGATCCTGGCGGCGGCGGTGTCGATCTCGCTCAAGTCCGCGGCGGTCAACTCGATGCTCGCCGCGCCGAGGTTCTCCTCCAGCCGCGTGAGCTTGGTGGTGCCCGGGATAGGCACGATCCAGGGTCTCTGGGCCAGGAGCCAGGCCAGCGCGACCTGCGCCAGCGTCGCCTGCTTCTTCGCCGCCATGTGCCCGAGCAGGTCCACCAGCGCCTGGTTCGCCTTCAGCGCCTCGGGGGTGAAACGCGGCAGACCGCTGCGGAAGTCCTTGCTGTCGAAGGTGGTGCCGGCGTCCATCTTGCCGGTGAGGAAGCCGCGGCCGAGCGGACTGAAGGGCACGAAGCCTATGCCCAACTCCTCCAGCACCGGCAACACTTCCTTCTCGGGTTCACGCCACCAGAGCGAGTACTCGCTCTGCAACGCGGTCACTGGCTGCACCGCATGGGCACGGCGGATCGTGGCCACGCCCGCCTCCGACATGCCGAAATGCCTGACCTTGCCCTCGCGGATCAGGTCCTTGACGGTGCCGGCCACATCCTCGATGGGCACCTTGGGGTCCACGCGATGCTGATAGAGGAGGTCAATCACGTCGGTCCGGAGACGCTTCAGCGCCGCCTCGGCGACGTTGCGGATGTTCTCGGGCCGGCTGTCCAGCCCTTCGTTAGCCCTGCCGCCCGGGAAACCGAACTTGGTGGCGATCACCACCTGCCTGCGCACCGGCGCCAAGGCCTCGCCCAGCAGTTCCTCGTTGAGGAAGGGGCCGTAGGCCTCGGCGGTGTCGAAGAAGCTCACGCCCCGCTCCACGGCCTGGTGCAGGAGCTTCACCATCTCCTTCTTATCGGGTGCTACGGCGCCGTAGGCATAGCTCATGCCCATGCAACCCAGCCCCAGGGCCGAGACTTCGAGCCCGCTGTTTCCGAGTCTGCGTCTGTCCATCTGTCTCTCCTGCAAGCGGTGGCGTGTTTCTCACGATCCGGGCGACTGCCGGCACCGAAGGGTACGCCATCCGGCGATGCTTCTCGGTGAGGGAGGTCACGCGTTCAACTATAATCCACCGCTGCTCTGGGGCACGGCCAGGGCCCGGCCCTTGAACCCGCGCCAAACCCCTAGTGCACAGCCATGAACCAGCCCATCGCCACTCCATCCGGACCTGAAGGAATGCCGGACCCTACCGGCTCGCGGCCATCGCTGCATCCGAAGTACCGTCCCGACATAGATGGTCTGCGCGCCATCGCGGTGCTCGCGGTGCTCGCCTTCCATGCGTTCCCGGATGCGGTGGGCGGCGGTTTCGTCGGGGTCGACGTGTTCTTCGTCATCTCCGGGTTCCTGATCAGCAGCATCCTGTTCGCCAACTTCGAGCAGCGCAGTTTCACCTACGCGGGGTTCTACTCGCGCCGCATCCGGCGCATCTTCCCGGCCTTGGCGGTGGTCTTGATCGCCACGTTCGCCGCGGGCTGGTTCCTGCTGTTGCCGGACGAGCTGGCGCAAGTCGGCCAGTACATGGCCGCCGGCTCCGGGTTCGTCTCCAACCTGCTGAGCTGGCATGAAGCCGGCTACTTCGACAACGCCAGCGAGACCAAGCCGCTGTTGCACCTGTGGTCGCTGGGTGTAGAGGAACAGTTCTACATCCTCTGGCCGCTCTTGATCGGGGTGTGCTGGAAGTACCGCTTCAATTTCCTGGCGGTGACACTGCTGGTGGCGGCCGCATCCTTCGGCATCAACATC
>DATBAJ010000009.1:0-46574 GCA_036271575.1 Gammaproteobacteria bacterium | reverse complement strand
CGAGCGATACCGCACCGTCTGACAATGGGTCCCAGACCGGCACCGCCGGCAGCGACATCATGTTCCGGGATCATGTACGGGCGCGTTCGGCGGTATTGGACACTCTGGGCCAGGCTCATGACGGCCCCGCGGCCGGGGGTGGCGATGTCCAGACTCTGGGGCTCACGCTACGTCCTTTGACGGCTGCCGAACGCCAGGCTCTTGGCGTTGACGGCGGTCTTGTGGTCACTGATGTCAGCGCCGGTACCGGGCTCAAGGCTGGCTTCCAGCCGGGTGACGTGGTGTTGAGTCTCGATGGGGTGGGCGTGACCACGCCGGATCAATTCTACAAACTCGCCCAGAAGCTGCCCCATGACCGGCCGGTGCCGGTACTGGTGCACCGTCCTACCTCTACGCTGTTCCTGCCCCTGGAGGCGCCAGCGCGCCGATGACCGGCCTGGTGCTCTACCACCGGCCGGGTTGCCACCTCTGCGAACAGATGCTCGCGGCCCTCTACGTCACCTATGGCGACGAGATCGAGATATCCCTGGTGGATGTGGATTCCGACCCCGCCCTCAAGCAACGATTCGGCACGCGCATCCCGGTGCTGGCGGCGGAAGACAAGGTCATCTGTGAGGCGCGCCTCGACGAGGCGGCGCTGGACGCCTATTTCCATAGGCGTGCCGGACTCGACTGACATAGGCCTGAAAGGTCTAAACCGCTATAATGCGCTGTCCGGGAAGGCGTTTTTGGCCTCCCGGGCTTATGACGGGGCCTGCCTGATAGATTAGGGCCCCGCCCGGCTTCCAGGCGACCACCTCCGGCGTCGAAAAGCTCACCGACCCCAGCTAACGAGACCGGCTCCGCCAGTGGCTATGCAGCGCATCCGTAATTTCTCCATCATCGCCCACATCGACCACGGCAAATCCACGCTCGCCGACCGCTTCATCCAGCTCTGCGGCGGCCTGGAAGCGCGCGAGATGGAAGAGCAGGTGTTGGATTCCAATCCCATCGAGCGGGAGCGGGGCATCACCATCAAAGCCCAGAGCGTCTCGCTCCAGTTCAAGTCCAGGGACGGCCACAGCTACACCCTGAACTTCATCGACACTCCCGGCCACGTGGATTTCTCCTACGAGGTGTCCCGTTCTCTCGCCGCCTGCGAAGGCGCGCTGCTGGTGGTGGATGCCTCCCAGGGCGTGGAAGCCCAGAGCGTCGCCAACTGCTATACCGCGCTGGAGCAGGGGCTGGAAGTGATGCCGGTGCTGAACAAGATCGATCTGCCCAATGCCGAGCCGGACAAGGTGGCGGAGGAGATCGAGGAGATCATAGGCATCGGCGCCACGGATGCGGTGCGGGTCAGCGCCAAGACCGGCGTCGGCGTGCCGGAGCTCCTGGAAGAACTGGTGAAGCGTATCCCGCCGCCGAAAGGCGATCTGAACGGCCCTCTGCAGGCGCTCATCATCGATTCCTGGTTCGACAACTTCGTCGGCGTGGTGTCCCTGGTGCGGGTCATGAACGGCAGCTTGAAGCCACGCCAGAAGCTCCTGGTTATGTCCACCGGCCGGGCCCACGAAGTGGACCGGGTGGGCATCTTCACCCCCAAGATGAGCGACACCGGCATGCTGAGCGCCGGGGACGTGGGCTATGTCATCGCCGGTATCCGCGAGATCGACGGCGCGCCGGTGGGCGATACTTTCACCACGGCGGACCGGCCTTGCGCGACACCGCTGCCGGGCTTCAAGCAGGTGCAGCCGCGGGTGTTCGCCGGCATGTTTCCCATCAGCTCAGACGACTACGAGAATTTCCGTGAGGCGCTGCGCAAGCTGCGCCTGAACGACTCCGCACTGCACTTCGAACCGGAGACATCCACCGCGCTCGGTTTCGGTTTCCGCTGCGGCTTCCTTGGCATGTTGCACATGGAGATCGTGCAGGAGCGCCTGGAGCGCGAGTACAACCTGAACCTCATCACCACCGCGCCCACGGTGATCTACGAGGTGCTCACCACCGCCGGCGAATCCGTGTTCGTGGACAATCCGTCCAAGCTGCCGCAGGTGGACCGCATCGACGAGATCCGTGAACCCATCATCACCGCCAACATCCTGGTGCCCCAAGAGTACGTGGGCAACGTCATGACGCTCTGCCAGGAGAAGCGCGGGGTGCAGAAGAAGATGCTGTACCACGGCAGCCAGGTTGCCATGGCCTACGAGATGCCGCTCAACGAAGTGGTGATGGACTTCTTCGATCGCCTCAAATCGTCGAGCCGCGGTTATGCCTCCTTCGATTACGTGTTCGAGCGCTTCCAGGCGGCGCCGTTGGTCAAACTCGACCTGCTCATCAACGGTGACCGGGTGGATGCGCTCTCGCTCATCGTGCACAAGGACAGCGCCTACGTGCGCGGCCGCGACCTGTGCGAGAAGATGCAGGAGCTGATCCCGCGGCAGATGTTCGAGGTGGCCGTGCAAGCCGCCATCGGCTCGCACATCATCGCGCGCACTTCCGTGAAGGCCCTACGCAAGAACGTCACCGCCAAGTGCTATGGCGGCGACGTCAGCCGCAAGCGCAAGCTGCTGGAGAAGCAGAAGGAAGGCAAGAAGCGCATGAAGCAGATCGGCACCGTGGAGATCCCGCAGGAAGCCTTCCTGGCCGTACTGCACGTCGGTAAAAAGTGACCCTCAGAAAGGGGATTAGCGAATGCATTTTGATTTCGAGATGATCCTGACATTGGCGACCTTGCTCACGGGCCTGATATGGCTCGTGGATGCGCTGTTGTTCGCGCCCCGGCGCCGCCAGGCTGCGCCTGCCGTGGAAGCCGGCGCGGAACCCACCCCGGTGCCGGACCCTATCGTGGTGGACTATTCCAAGTCCTTCTTCCCGGTGATCCTGCTGGTGCTAGTGCTGCGCTCGTTCCTGGCAGAGCCCTTCCACATCCCGTCCTCATCCATGGTGCCGACGCTGCTGGTGGGCGATTTCATCCTGGTGAACAAGTTCGACTACGGCGTGCGGCTGCCGGTGCTGCATACCAAACTCATCCCTGTCGGTGCACCGAAACGGGGTGACGTGGTGGTGTTCCATTTCCCCTCGGAGACCGCGCCGGCGTTCTGCATGGCGGCCCCGGATTGCGCCACGGAGGAGCTGCAGCGTTCTGAGGGCACGGATTTCATCAAACGTGTAGTGGGCCTGCCGGGTGACCATATTGTCTATCGGGATAAAACGTTGTATATCAATGGGGTCATGATGCCGCGCCAGGCGGCCGGCGAATATACCGGACCGGATTCGGGCGGCATGGAATTGAGCGACGAGAAGTTCGGCACCAATGAACACCAGGTGCTGGGCGAGCCGGCGGGCGGTAGCCGCGAAGGTGAATGGACAGTCCCCGCCGACGAGTATTTCATGATGGGTGACAATCGCGATAATAGTTGGGACAGCCGTTACTGGGGCTTCGTCCCGGAGAAAGACCTGGTGGGCAGGGCGTTCTTCATCTGGATGAACATCGATGCCTTCGGCAACCGCACACTTTGGCACCGTGTCGGCAGCGTAATCCATTGACAAAGCGGCGGCACGGCGCAAGCCGGCCGCGGGGAGTGACGAATGAGCAATCGCAAACATCAGTCCGGCCTGACCATGATCACCTGGATCGTCCTCGTCGGCATGATCGGGTTCATCGGCATCTTCGCCTTCAAGTTGATCCCGATCTACATGGATTTCTACACCATCAATAGCGCCCTGATCACCGTCGCAAAGGACATCAGGCCCGGTGAGGCTCCGGCCCAGATCAAGTCCAGCATCAGCGGTCTCTTCGACGTGAATAGCGTCAATACGGTGAAAATAGATGACATCGAAATCAAACCGGATCCGGACGGCAAGGGCCTGTCCTTGAACCTGGATTACGACGCGCGTACCAATTTCTTCGCCAACGTCGACTTGATCGTGCACTTCGAGAAGACCTACCCGGCAGGCCATTGACCCAGGATCGCGCTGGCCTGTTGCGGGCACTGGGGCGGAGCTTCGCCGATCCGGAGTTGCTTACGCTTGCGCTCACCCATCGCAGCGTCGGCGGCCGCAACAACGAACGGTTGGAGTTCCTCGGCGATGCCCTCATCAATGCCTGCGTGGCGGAGACCCTGTATCGGCGCCATCCGGACCTGGAAGAAGGCGATCTCAGCCGCTTGCGGGCAAGCCTGGTGAACCAGGAGACCCTGGCGGAAGTGGCCCGCGAACTCGACCTTGGCTCCTATCTCACCTTGGGTCCCGGTGAACTCAAGAGCGGCGGCTTCCGCCGCGCTTCGATCCTCGCCGACGCGCTTGAAGGCGTGGTAGGCGCCGTATTCCTGGATGCCGGTTTCGAGGCCGCCCGTGACGTGACCTTGCGGGTCCTCGACAGCCGGCTGGCGACACCGCTCTCCACCGAGGAACTCAAGGATCCCAAGACACGCCTGCAGGAAGTGCTGCAGGCCCGTGAACTCCCGCTGCCGGTATACGCCGTCGAGTCAGTGCGCGGTGAACCGCATAGACAGACTTTCCGGGTGAGTTGCAGCATCACTCCGCTGCAGATCCGCACTGAAGGCGAGGCCGGCAGCCGCCGGGCCGCGGAACAGGAAGCAGCGCGCCACGCTCTGGAGAAGATCGCACATGGCTGATAGTGATTTCCGCGCAGGTTTCATCGCCGTGGCCGGCAAGCCCAACGTGGGCAAGTCCACGCTGGTGAACGCCCTGGTCGGCCGCAAGATCAGTATCGTCACGCCCAAGCCCCAGACCACCCGCCGCCGCGTGCTGGGCATCAAGACCACGGCCACCGAACAGCTCATCTTCGTGGACACGCCCGGCCTGCATTCCGGCGAGCGCCGCGCCATCAACCGCTCCATGAACCGCACCGCGGTGGCGGCGGCCAGCGAGGCGGATCTGTGCCTGCTGGTCGTCGAAGCGCTGCAGTGGACAGACGACGATGTGCAGGCGCTGGAACGCCTGGGAAGGCTGCAGGCGCCGCTGGGCCTGGTGGTCAACAAACTGGACAAGATCAAACCGCGAGACCGGGTGTTGCCGTTCCTGGATGAGATGCAGGCCCGTCACACGTTCCGTTTCGTCGTGCCGATATCGGCTTACAAGCAGGATAACCTCAACGGCCTGGAACGCCTGCTGGCGGAGAACCTGCCGCTCTCGCCCATGCTGTTCCCGGCGGATCAGGTCACCGATCAGGACGAGATGATGCGGGCCTCGGAGTTCGTCCGCGAACAGCTCATCATGGCCTTGCGCGAAGAGGTGCCGTATTCCGTCGCGGTGACGATAGACGAACTCAAGCTGGATGGCGAGATGATGCGCATCAGCGCCAGCATCTGGGTGGAACGGGAAGGGCAGAAGTCCATCGTCATCGGCCAGGGCGGCGCGTTGCTCAAGCAGGTAGGTCGCGCGGCGCGCCTGGAGATGGAGCGCGAGTTCGGCCGCAAGGTGTTCCTGCAGATGTGGGTGAAGGTGCGCGAGAACTGGTCCGACGATGCCCGCGCCCTCGCCACCCTGGGGTTCGAGGAAGGATGAAGGCCGAACGGGTCAGCCTCGCGCCGGCCTATCTGCTCCATCAACGTCCCTGGCGTGAGACCAGCCGGGTGCTGGAGATCTGGAGCCGGGATCACGGCCGTCTTGGCCTGGTCGCCCGTGGCGTACGTCGCCCGCGCGCGCCGCAACGCAGCCTGTTGCAGCCATTCACGCCCCTGCTCATGTCCTGGTCGCAACGCACTGAGTTGGGCAACCTGGGCGCCGTCGAGTCGGCCGCTGCGCCCGCCACCCTGCGTGGACGTCCGCTGATGGCGGCGTTCTACATGAACGAGTTGCTGCTGCGACTCTTGCCGCGCCAGGATGCCCATCCCGATCTCTACGATACCTACGCCGGGACTTTGCTGGCGCTCAGCGGCGGACGCCCGGCGGCATCGCTGCGCTCCTTCGAGGCGCATCTCCTGGCTGCCGCAGGTTACGGTCTGAGCCTCGGCCAGACCGCCACCGGTGATGCGGTGGATCCAGATGCAGATTACCTCTATGACCTGGACGCGGGACCTCGACCGGCGGCCGGGCGCAAAAGCCCGGGCGTGCTGATGCCAGGCCGGGCCTTGCTTGCCTTGCAGCAGGGTACGTTGGATGATGCGGACGACTTGAAGGCAGCCAAGCGGCTGCTGGCAGCGGCGTTGGAACGGCATCTCGACGGTCGCGCCTTGAAGACCAGCAGCGTGATGCGCGCGCTGTCCCGCAAGGCTTGAGCAGCATGAGGACGGCACCGATGAATCCCACCGGCGGCATCGCGCTTGGAATCAACATCGATCACGTGGCGACGCTGCGTCAGGCCCGCGGTACGTCCTATCCGGACCCCGTGGAAGCGGCGGCACTCGCTGAAGCGGCGGGGGCCGATTCCATCACCGTGCATCTGCGTGAGGATCGCCGCCATATCCAGGAGCGCGATGTGCTGCTGTTACGGCAGGCCGTAAAGACCCGGCTCAACCTGGAGATGGCGGTGGCGGATCCCATGCTGGAGTTCGCGTTGCGCGTGAAACCGCAGGATTGTTGCCTGGTGCCGGAACGGCGCCAGGAGTTGACCACCGAGGGAGGCCTGGACGTGCGTGGCCAGCTCCCGCGTCTCAAGGATGCTTGTGGCAGGCTGGAAGCTGCAGGCATCCGGGTCGCCCCTTTCATAGACCCTGAACCGGAACAGATCGATGCCTGCGCCGAGGCCGGCGCGAGAGTGGTGGAATTGCATACGGGTGCCTATGCAGACGCCCCGGATCCGGAGCGGCAAGCGCAGGAGTTGCAGCGCCTCGTGATCGCATCGCGTCACGCAGCGAAGATCGGAATCGTGGTGCATGCCGGTCATGGGCTGCATTACCAGAACGTGCTGCCAGTGGCCTCCATCTCCGAGGTCGTGGAACTCAACATCGGTCATTCCATCATCGCCCGTGCCGTCATGGTCGGTCTGCCTGCGGCGGTGACGGAGATGAAGCGGCTGCTCGAGGGAGCGAGGCCGTGATCCACGGCGTGGGCACTGACGTGGTGCAGGTGTCGCGGATGGAGGCCGTCTGGCAGCGGCATGGCGAGAAGTTCGCGCGCCGTACCCTGATGCCGGAAGAGATGGTCTGGTTCGCCCGCACCAAGAATCCGGTGCGGTTCCTCGCCATGCACTTCGCCGCCAAGGAAGCCATCGTCAAGGCGCTGGGTACCGGTTTCCGCTTCGGCATGTGGGTGCGCGACACGGGTTTCGTGCCTGATCAACGCGGTAAGCCCTGCGTGATCTTCTCGGAACGAGGCCGAGTGGTATGTGGACGTTTCGACGTGGGCGCAGCCCACGTCAGCCTCACCGATGAAGCGGGGCTGGTGGTGGCGATGGCTATCGCCGAGAAGACCGCAGGAACGTGAACCGGGTCACTCGGGCGCCGGAGAATCAGGTAATTCCCGGTATCGGAATACAGACAACACCGTAGTCCTGCGACGCCTTTCCTAAGCCCTGCTGACATATAATCTACGCAACCCACGGTTTGTGGGGACTCTGCCGGCGTATTCCGTGGTTCCGGTAGAGAGTCGTTCCCAAGGTTCGGGGACGTAACAAGGACACTGACAAGGAGAACAGTCATGTCGAGCAAGGTCGCTATTTCCATCAGCAGCAATGAGATCCGCAAGAGCTTCACCAACGGCAGTTCCACGCAGGTCTCGCTGCGCGACAAGCCGGATTTCAAGGTGAAGAAGTACCAGGGTTCCAAGTCTCAGTTCAGCACCGCCACGCTGTGCGCAGATCCGGGTGCGACGTTCACCGCCTGCGGCTTCAAGGAATGAGATAATCCAGGAGGGGTGCCCGCTCGTTGGGAGCGAGCGGGGCTCCGACATGTCATCGAATAGGGGTGGACCAATGCGGTTCAGACGTGCGCGTGCGCTCATGGTCGGTCTCGACAAGGGCGAGCTGCTGGTCCAGAACTTCCTCACCCGCGACCGCTTCACCTGCTCAGGCGAATGCCTGGAGTTTCTGGCCAAGCTGGACGACTGGCATCGTCCCGAGGACATCTTCGCCCATTTTCCGGGCGTCGATGGCGACAGTCTGGCGGACCAGGTGACAGAGTTGGTGGGATTGAATGCCCTGGTGGTGGAGGGCACCGAGCAGGCTGCGCAGGACGAGGTCTACCGCCGGGAGTGGCAATGGGGCCCGCTGGCCGGCCAGTTCCATTTCATGGTGCGCAACACGCCGTTCCTGGTGGGTAAACCGGCGCGGCGCTTCATGCAGACACGCAAGGCGCTGCGACCCTCGCCGTCCTTGTACCAGTCCAATCGTGGAAAGAAGATCACACCCTTGCCGCGCACCGACGTGACCCGCGAGCCCTTCGCTCTCATGCGCAGGCGCCGCAGCGAACGTGACTTCGATGGCAAACCTATCACTCTTGCGACCCTTTCCGACTGCCTGTTCGCGGGCAACGGCATCGTCGATTTCATCGAGGACGACGACTATGGGCGCCTGCCGCTGACCATGACGCCCTCCGGGGGCGCCCGCAATCCCTTCGAGATGTACGTCTATGCGAGCGCGGTGGAGGGGCTCAAACCCGGTTTCTACCACTACGCGGCGCTGACGCATGATCTGGGCTTGGTGCGGGCCGGGAGCGTGGATGTGCCGGAGATGCTGGGCGGACAGAAGTGGCCTGAGGATGCATCCGCCATCATATTCCTGGTGGCGCATTTCTCCCGCAGCATGTGGAAATATCATCTGCCCATGGCTTACCGCATCGTGATGATGGAAGCAGGATTCATCTCCCAGAATATCGCGCTGGCAGCGACGACATGCGGCTTGTCAGCCGTACCGTCTGGCGCGCTCAAGGAGTCGGTGATCGAGACGTACATCGGAAACCCGCCCATAAAGTCGGCGGTGGTGTTCAGCATCAGCATCGGCAAACCGAAACCGAAGCGCCGCGCAAAGCGCAAGTCCTAGCCGGCGGTTCGCCCTTGGCGACGGCGCTCGATGTGCGTGCGCAGCAGCTCGATGAGCTGATGTTCGTTGAAGGGCTTCATCAGGAAATCGTCCATCAACCCTTGTTGCGGGCCGCCCTGACCGCCGGGTAGCACGTCGGCGCTCATGGCTATGATGGGCGGCGTCATCTCGCCATAGATCACCCGCAATCGCGTGGCGGTCTCGATGCCATCCATGCCCGGCATGTGGATGTCCAGCAGTGCCGCCTGCCAGCCGCCGCGTGCGGCGAGATCCAGGAGTTCGATTCCATTGCCGGCTTCCGCGGTACGGAAGCCGGACTGACTCAGCATGGTGACCAGCAGCCGGCGGTTGATGCGGTTATCGTCCGCCACCAGCACCAGCGGCGCATCGGCGGCGGGTTTGGACGCGGTCACCACGTTGGCCGGCTTGCTCTCGGCGGCAGCTTCCGGCGTATGGATGGCGTGCTGCACCAGGGATTGCAGCTCCAGGTAGACGGTCTTCTCGCGGGCGGTCTTGCTCAGCACCCGGTGGTAGAGCGTCTCCGAGAGATCCTTCAGTGTCTGTCTGTCGATGCGGGGCGCCAGTATCAACATCGGCGGCAGGGCAGGGGAGAACTTCTGCTTGAGTTCACCCAGGTGCGCCAGCTCGCGCTCGCTGAGTGACAGCACCGCGGCCTCTGCCTGCAGGGCGATGAGCGACTCCAGTTCCGCGACTTCGCGCACATCCGCGCCGAGGCGCGTGAGCGACGCTTTCCACGCGGCGTTGGACATGGGATGCTTGTCGTAGAGCAGTATCGAGAGCTTCTTCGCCAGCTGCTGGCGCGGCGCCACGTGTTTCTGCAGGCGGAACTTCACCTGGAAGTGGAAAGTGGTGCCGGTGCCGACGCGGCTCTCGACCCCGATCTGCCCGCCCATGAGGTCCAGCAGTTTCTTGCAGATGTTGAGCCCCAAGCCCGTGCCTTCCACGTGGTGGCGGGTGGAGATGCGGCCTCGCACATAGGCGTTGAAGAGCTGGCCGATCTCACCTTCGGGGATGCCGATGCCCGTGTCCGTGACGTGGAAAGCCACGGTCGCGTCCCGCTCGGTCTGTTCCAACACCCTTACTTCCAGGCATACCGAACCGGATTCCGTGAACTTGATGGCGTTGCTGAGCAGGTTGGTGAACACCTGGCGCATACGCAGCGGGTCGCCGCGCAACTGCAGGGGGGCTTCGGGTGGTATCACCCGGATCAGTTCCAGGCGCTTCTGGTAGGCGATGGGAGCCAGTAATTCCAGGGTGCTTTCGATGAGCTCCAATAGATCGAAATCCACCTCGTCGATCAGCAGCTTGCCGGCCTCCAGACGTGACAGGTCCAAGGTGTCGTTGATGATGGCCAGCAGGGCTTCGGAGGACTGGCGGATGGTACCCACGTAGTCCTTCTGCTCGGAATTCAGGTTGGTCGAGTGGAGCAGCTTGGTATAGCCCAGCACCCCGGTGAGCGGGGTGCGCAACTCGTGGCTCATGTTCGCCAGGAACTGGGATTTAACCTGCTCGCCCTCAGTGGCGCGCCGCTGGGCGATCTCCAGTTCGGCGTTCTTGAGATTCACGCCCTGGAGCGTTTCCCGTAGCTCTTGGGTGGCTTCCTTGACCTGGACCTCGAGTTTCTCCACGAAGTTGCTCTTGATCTCGTTGGCCTCGCGCAGGCTGGCACTGACAGCCTTTTCGCGGGTGATCTTCCGCTTCAGGCTGTACACGTAGGCGATGGCGCTGCCGATGACGATCAGCAAGTAGATGGTGTAGGCCCACCAGGTACGCCACCAGGGTGGCAGCACGATCAGGTCCAGGGTCGTCGGTGAGGTGCTCCAGGTGCCCCAGTTGTTGGCGGCTTTCACCTCCAGGCGGTACCGGCCGGGACTGAGGTTGGTGAAGGTGATCAGGTGGTTGCGCGAGGGCGGAGTCCATTGCGGCGTGAACCCCACCAGCCGGTATGAGTAGGTATTCGCCTGGGGCGCCCCAAAATCCATGGCAGCGACATCGAAAGTGCTGATCCGGTCATGGTAAGTGAGGGTCAACTCACCGCCTTTGGCGAGGGGCGTGGTGATCAGGCTGCCATCACGATAGGTCGTCGCCGTATTCAAGGTCACTGCGGGTGCGTGACGGTTCGGTTTGAGGTCGCCGGGCAGGAAGCCGATGGCACCCTGTCCGCCGCCGAACCACAGTCGGCCATCCGAAGCATGGGCATGACCGTAGGAGAAATACTCGGCGATGGGCGAGCCCTGGTCGCGGCCGAACCTGAGCATCTCACCGCTCGCGGGGTTGAAGCGGATGAGAGAGTTGATGGTCGCCATCCACAAGTTGCCGCCGTCATCCTGTTCGATGGACAAGACCTGCATGTGCGAGAACTCGGGGATAGCCGTGGGCTTGGATACCGCGTCCCCTCGCGCATCGAGGGCGATGCTCCACAACCCGTCGTAGGTGGCGATCCACAGGTTGTGATGCTTGTCGAGGTATAGTCCCTGCACCACGGGTTCGATGTTGCCGGGTGTCATGGGCACCAGACTGGCCTTGTTGTCATCCGTGTCGACCTTGAACAAGCCGCGGAAGGTGCCTACCCACAGGGTGTTGCCGCCGGTGGGCAACAGGTCCTCGACGATGTCGTTGGTATGCAGCTCGGTCGGTGTGTCCCCCTCGACGTGGGTGGTCTTACCCGATGCCGTGTCGTAGATGACCAGGCCATTGCCGAAGGTACCCATGTACAGTTTGTGGTCCCCGATGGGGATGATGTGGTGGATCTCCCGGCCCTTGGTGCCGATCGCGTAATGCATCAGCGTCTGTGCACTTCCCGTCGGTCCTCGCCTGAGCAGATAGCCCCATTCGCTGCCTATGTACAGATCATCTTTCGCGACGCTCAGCGCCGTGATCTCACCGTACTTGTTCTTGTCCATGTCCATGAACAGCTTGGCTTGCGCCGTGCCGTCATCGCTGATCACCGCCTCATAGATGGCTCCCAGCGATCCCATGAGGACCTGTCCCCGGTATTCGGCGATGGAGAGCACCTGGTTCGCCGTCTCCGAGGTACCGCCCCTGACGTCTTGAGGGTGGATGACGGCGAGGTCCAGGGTCCGCGGGTCGATGAGGTCGATTCCGGACGTGGTGGCGATCCAGATGATGCCGCTCTGGTCCTGGTACAGCGACCAGACGTGGTTGGAAGTCAGCTCATCAGTGTTGTCCGCATCCTGCCCGAAGTGCTGGACGCGGGTGTTGCCGCGGCGGATCAGGTACACGCCGGTGCCGGCTCCGGCGAACCAGACGTCCGCATCGGCGTCGACCACGACAGACCTCAGGTAGGTGCCGAGCGGCGGCATGCCCTGGAATTCCGTCACGGCCCTCGGCGCGGCTGCACCCGGGTCCAGGACGAACAGGCCGCCCTGGGTGGCCATCCACAGCCGATGCTGCGGATCTTCGGCGACCTGCCATACCGGCAGCATGGTCTTGCCGGCCTGCGCGCTGAAGTGACGCGTCGCGGCGATGCCGCTGGGATCGAACTCGTCCAGGCCGGTGCTGGTGCAGAGCCAGACATGCCCGCTATGGTCAACGTATATGTTGTTGATGCGGTTATTGGCAGGTGCGGCCGGGCCGGAGTTGGCTGGGAAGTGCTTCACCGTGCCGTTCGTGGCGTCGAGGATGTCGAGACCGGCGTCATAAGTGCCTATCAGCAGGCGTCCATCCGGCAGGGAGCCGAGCGACCAGATCGAATCGCTGGCTATGGTGTTAGGGTCGCCCGGCACATGGTGGAAGTGGCGGAAGCTGCCGGTGGATGGGTCGTAGACATCCAATCCGTTTGAGAAGGTGCCCAGCCATATCCGACCCTGCGAGTCCTGGTGCAGTGCGCGCGCCAAGGTGCCCGACGGAGTGTTGGGATCGCCGGAGTTGTGCTCGAAGATCTTGAACGTGTAGCCGTCATAGCGGTTCAGACCGTTCTCGGTCGTGATCCACATGTAGCCGCGGCTGTCCTGCACGAAGTTGAAGACGATGTTGGCGGACAGCCCGTCTTCCATGCTGAGATGCCTGAACTTCGCGGCGGCTGTCGCCGGCCTGGTCACGGCCAGCGACAGCAGCACGACGGTCAGCAACGCTATCGCTCGGCATCCCATCAGGTGTGCCTTGCGCTCTTGCATCGATATGCGACCTAGTCTTCGTTGCCGGTGAAATTGGCGTCCGCGCACATCCCGGCGCTGCCGAAGGCATCGTGTGCCTGGCCCAGTTTCTGCAAGGCCATCTTGGCCTGCTTCTTCGCTTTCGGATTGGGATGGCTCTTGGCGATGTTCTGCAGGGTCTTGGACACCTGTTTCATGAGCTTGTCGCCCTTGGCATAGTGCTGGGCACGTTTGCTGGCACTGGCCGCAGCCTTCTTGGCGCGGGCCTGGGACTTCTTCTTGAAGCTGGCGGCGGAGACGGGTTTTTTGGCAGCCATGGAACACTACTCCCTTTTCTATGTGGTTCGAACGACACTTCCGGTGAAGCGGCCAGCGGCCGCTCAGAGCAGTTTACAGAATGTGATTTTACCTTGCACAGGTCCGGCCACGGTGAGGAGTCAGCTTTCCAGTGCCCCCACCACTCGGGCCACCTCCCGCGTCAGTTCTTCCATGTCGGTGGCAGGGGGAGGGATGTCCGCCGCCAGGTTTTCCTCGATGCGCACGCAGACCCCTTTCAGGCCCTCCAACCGGCAGAAGGAAGCGGTGCCTTTGATTCGGTGCACGTACTCCCGGAGTTCGCCCCAGCGTGCCGCGGCGAAGCCATCCCGGCAGCGTTGCAGATCCACTGGCAGGTCTTCCGCCAACATCTGGCGTATCTCGGGCTGCAAGGCCGCGAGCACCGCCCGGAGGCTATCTGGCGTCTCGTCTGTCATGGTTCCCCTCAATATCGACCCCGACACCATGTTCCGGGTTTCCTGTGTGCCGGTCAAAGCCGGCAGCGCTGCCCCGTTTGTTAGACTGGTGAGATGAACACCCTCGCCTTCGATATCGAGACCATCCCAGACCTGGATGGCGGCCGGCGCCTGTACGGCTTCGACGGCTTGTCCGACGAGGACGTGGGCCGCGGTATGTTCCAGAAGCGCCGCCAGGATACCGGGGGCAACGAGTTCCTGCCCTCGCACCTGCAGCGGGTGGCGGCGATCTCCATCGCCCTGCGCAACCGGGACGGCTTCAAGGTCTGGACCCTGGGCACCCCGGAGTCGGATGAGAAGGAGATCATCAGCCGGTTCTTCGAGGGCATCGAGAAGTTCGGTCCCGACCTCGTGTCATGGAACGGCTCGGGTTTCGACTTGCCGGTGCTCAACTACCGGGCTCTGCGTCACGGCATCAGCGCGCCGCGTTTCTGGGAGATGGGCGAGGGCGACCAGTCCTTCCGTTGGAACAACTACATATCCCGTTATCATTGGCGCCACACCGATCTCATGGATGTACTCGCCATGTATCAGGGCCGCGGCGGAGCGCCCCTGGACGAGATGGCCCAGCTCTGCGGCTTCCCCGGCAAGCTGGGCATGCATGGCAGCCAGGTCTGGGAGCAGTGGCTCAAGGGCAACATCGCCGGTATCCGCGACTATTGCGAGACCGACACGCTCAACACCTATCTCCTCTATCTGCGCTTCGAACTGCTGCGCGGGCATTTGGCCGACGAGGAATACCGGCGCGAATGCGCCGTGGTGCGTGAGGCTCTGAAGAAAGCCGCCAAGCCCCACCTGGACGAGTTCCTGGCCGCCTGGCCCCCGGCGCAATGAGGGCCCGCAACGCGCCCATGCCGGCGCCTGATACGGCGGTCGAGATCACGGCGCTTTCCCACGACGGGCGCGGCATCGCCCGCCTCGCGGGTAAGGCCATGTTCATCGAGGATGCCCTCCCCGGCGAGACCGTGCGCTTTCGCATCCTCAAGCGTCGGCGCGAGTTCGACGAGGCCCAGGTCACGGAAGTGCTCCAGCCCTCGCCGCAGCGGGTGGAACCGCGTTGCCGACACTACGGCGTATGCGGCGGCTGCGTATTGCAGCACATGTCTCCGGAAGGGCAGATCGCCGCCAAGCAACAGATGCTGCTCGACAACCTGGAGCGCATAGGCGATGTACGCCCGGAGTCGGTGGCGCCGCCATTGCTGGGACCCATTTGGGGTTACAGACGCCGCGCCCGGTTCTCGGCCCATCGTAACTCCAGTGGCAAGGTGGCGGTGGGCTTCAAGGAGCGGCACCGCCACCGTGTCACCGACATCTGGCAATGCCACGTGTTGGATCCCAGGATCGGTGGCCTGATGGATAAGCTTTCGGGATTACTCAGTGCCCTCAGCATCGCGGACCAGGTGCCGCAGGTGGAAGTGGCGGTGGGGGAGGATGACGCGGTGCTGTCGATCCGCCTGCTGGTCGCTCCCAGTGAAGCAGACTTCGCTCTGATCACCGCCTTCGGCCAGGAGCATGGCTTCCACATGCAATTGCAGGGCGGAGCGGATGACCTGGAGTTGCACTACAGGCTGCCGGAGTCCGGTGTGGACATCGCGTTCCGCTCGGCGGATTTCATCCAGGTGAACGGTGAGGTGAACCGCAAGCTGGTGGAGCTGGCCGTGGCGGCCCTGGATCCCGGCCCTGAAGATGATGTGTTGGATCTATTCGCCGGTCTCGGCAACTTCACTCTGCCTCTGGCCCGCAAGGCGAAGACTGTGACCGGTGTCGAAAGTGAAGCAGGCATGGTGGCGCGGGCGCGCCGCAACGCGGAGCGGAACGGCATCGCCAATGCGGGCTTCGAGCAAGCGGACTTGTTTGCCGAAAAGCAGTACGGCGGATGGGCCAAGCGTCATTACGCGGGGATCCTGCTGGATCCGCCCCGGGCCGGTGCCCGGGAGATCATCGCCCAGTTCCCGCGCTTCGCTGCGCGCCGTGTCGTCTATGTGTCCTGCCATCCGGCGACCCTGGCACGGGATGCGAAGCTCCTCGCGGAACAGGGCTGGCGCCTCACCCGCGCCGGCGTATTGGATATGTTCCCCCACACCGCCCACGTGGAATCCATGGCGGTGTTCGACAGGAGTGGAGCGTGAGCCTGGGTCCCTTGTTGGTGGACGTGGAGGGCCTGGCCCTCACGGCGGAAGACAGGGAACTGCTCATGCATCCGCTGGTGGGTGGCGTGATCCTGTTCGCCCGCAACTACAAGGGTGATCGGGCACAACTCGAAGCCTTGGTGGAGGAGATCCATGCCCTGCGCAGTCCACCGTTGCTGGTGACGGTGGATCACGAAGGCGGCCGGGTGCAGCGCTTCCGCGAAGGTTTCACGGTGCTCCCGCCCGCGCGGCTGTTTGGGCAGCTCTATGATCGTGAACCGAGACAGGCCCTGCAGCTCACGGAACTTGCTTCCTGGCTTTTGGCGGCGGAGCTGCGCGCCGTGGGTGTGGACTTGAGTTTCGCGCCGGTAGTGGATCTGGATTACGGCGCGAGCAGCGTCATCGGCGACCGGGCCTTGCACAGCGGACCCGATGCGGTGGCAGAGCTGGCCCGCAGCTGGGTACTGGGCATGCGTCGCGCCGGCATGGCTGCCTGCGCCAAACACTTCCCAGGCCACGGAGCGGTGCAGGGCGATTCTCATCTGATGCTGCCGGTAGACACACGCCCCCTGGAGACCCTGCGTCACAAGGATCTCGTGCCCTATCAGAAGCTCATCAACCTGGATCTGCCGTCGGTGATGATGGCGCACGTGGTCTACGAGCAGGTGGATCCGAACCCGGCGAGCCTGTCGCGCCGTTGGATAGAAGGTGAGTTGCGCCTGCATCTGCGCTTCGACGGTGCGGTGTTCTGCGATGACTTGAGCATGCGTGGCGCGGAGAAGGCGGGGGACTATCTTGACCGGGCGCGAGCGGCGCTGGCGGCCGGCTGCGACATGCTGCCGGTATGCAACAACCGCGACGGCGTGGTGGCGATCCTGGATGGACTAAAAGCCGAGCCCGATCCGATGCGCCAGTGGCGGCTCACGCGACTGCACGGCCGGGATGGTTTGGCTTGGGAAGCTTTGGTGGGCAGCAGCGACTGGCGCGAGGCGCGCGATGTCCTGGCACGTCACAGTGGAGAAGATTTCAAACTCGGCTGAGCTATTGGTGGTGGACCGGCGTGACCAGCACGATCGCACCGAAGAGCGGATGATCGAAATAAGCGGCTTTGCCGCCGTTCACGCGCATGTCCTTGCGCAACCTGTACAGCTGATAGGCAGGCGCTACTGCTACGGTGGTCCCGGCGGCCGGCACTGGCATCGCCGAACTCAAAGTAGCCGCCGAGGGGGTCGCCTGCTTGGCGAGCGGCCCCTGCAGGACCAGGTCCACGTCGAAATGCAGATAAGGTCCGGTGGTGCTGAGTTTCGCGGTGCCGAAAGCCTGGGTCGGTTTCAGTGCCAGTGCCGCGAATGCCGCAACACCCGTCAAGGCGGTCGGCGCCGGCGTCTGTACGGTGACTGCGCCAGGGGCGGCTATCGCCACAGGTGGCGCACCGATTCGCACCGAAGGCGCGGTGCCGCGTTCCAGCGCCGGCTGGGTCCAGCTCGCATGCAGCAGCGGTTCGTAACTCTTGGAGCGGCGCAGCCGGTTCCATTGTTCCGTGAGCTGCTCCGAGACCGGGGAGAGCGCCTGGTAGGGTACGGCGGAGCCGATGGAGTCCGGCGGGTTCAGGACCTGTGCCGCGTTCCAATCCGGCATGCCGGAGTCGACGGGCCAGGTTTCGGAGCTGCCGGCGTCCGGATCCAGCACGCGGAACACGATCACTTCCACGTTGTACCAGTTGGGCTGTGCCGCAGGTGCGGCGGGCGCGGGCGCCGCAGCGCTGGTGGCCGTCAGCAGCAGGGTCAGGGCACAGCAGGCGGCAGCGAGGGTCTTCACGGGCAGGCACTCCGGCTTGGAATGACCATTATGCCGCAGCCCTGTTGAGTTGCGTGAGCAACTCCTCCACCGCGGCTATCCGCTCCTCTCGATCTTCCAGATCCATACTGAAGCGCAGGCGGTCCTGGCCGTCCAGGCGGAAAGTATTGGGTTTGTTCTGCACCAGACGGATCACGGTGATGGGCTCTACCGGGGTATCCGGTCCGAAGTGGATGCGCCCGCCGGTGGGGCCCGCCTCGATCTTGCGTATACCCAGGGGCGCGGCCTTGAGCTTCAGTTCTGCGATGCGGAACAGGTTCTTGGCCTGGGGCGGCAAGAGGCCGAAGCGGTCGATCATCTCCACCTGCAGGTCCTCCAATTCAGCCTGATTACGGCAGCTGGCGATGCGCTTGTAGAGCGTGAGGCGCAGATGCACGTCCGGCATGTAGTCGCTGGTGAGCAGCGCCGGGATATGCAGGTCCATCTCGGGGCCGTGGTCCAGGGGCGCATCGATGTCCACAATCTTGCCGGCCTTGAGGGTCTTCACCGCGCGCTCCAGCAACTCTGAATAGAGCGAGAAGCCGACCTCCTGGATCTGGCCGCTCTGTTCGTCTCCCAGCAACTCGCCGGCGCCGCGGATCTCCAGGTCGTGGGTGGCGAGCGTGAAGCCCGCACCCAGTTCTTCCAGCGACTCGATGGCTTCCAGGCGTTTCATGGCATCGCCCGTCATCAGGCTGCGGGGCGGGATGATGAGGTAGGCATAGGCCCGGTGATGGGAGCGACCCACCCGGCCGCGCAACTGATGCAGCTGCGCGAGGCCGAACTTATCGGCGCGGTGGATGATGATGGTATTGGCGGTAGGTACATCGATACCGCTCTCGATGATCGTAGTGCACACCAGGATGTTGAAGCGGCGATGATAGAAATCCAGCATCACCTGTTCCAGGTCCCGCTCCCGCATCTGGCCGTGGGCGATGCGGATCTCGGCGCCAGGCACCAGCGTGGCCAGGTCGGCCGCCGCCTTGTCGATGGTCTCCACGCTGTTGTGCACGAAGTAGACCTGGCCGCCGCGCTTGATCTCGCGCAGACAGGCTTCCTGGATCAGACCGTCCTGCCATTCGCTGACGAAGGTCTTGACGGCCAGGCGTTCCTCCGGCGGCGTGGCGATGATAGAGAGCTCTCGCAATCCAGCCAGCGCCATATTCAGGGTGCGGGGGATAGGCGTGGCGGTGAGGGTGAGTATGTCCACCTCGGCTCTGAGCTGCTTCAGGCGCTCCTTGTGCTGCACGCCGAAGCGGTGCTCCTCGTCCACGATCACCAGGCCCAGATCCTTGAACTTCACCTCCGGTCGCAGCAAGGCATGGGTACCGATCACGATCTCGACCCGGCCCTCCATCAGGTCCTTCAGCGCTGCCTCCTGCTGTTTGCCGGTGCGGAAGCGCGACAGCACTTCGATGCGCACCGGCAGGTCCGCGAAGCGGTCCTGGAAAGTCTGGGCATGCTGCTGGGCGAGGAGGGTGGTGGGCACCAGCACCGCCACCTGTTTGCCGCCCTGCACGGCGACGTAGGCCGCACGCAAGGCCACCTCGGTCTTGCCGAAGCCCACGTCGCCGCACACCACCCGGTCCATGGGCTTGCCTTGGGTCATGTCCCCGATCACATTGGCGATGGCCTTTTCCTGATCAGGGGTCTCATCGAATGGGAAGGCTTCGGCGAAGGCCTGATAGTCGATCTGGGCCAGCTTGAACTGATGGCCCTGGCGCGCGGCGCGGCGCGCATAGAGCTCCAGCAGTTCCGCCGCCACGTCCCGGGCCTGCTCCGCCGCTCTGCGGCGCGCCTTGTCCCAATCACCGCTGCCGAGCTTGTGCAGGGGTGCGCTCTCCGGCGAGCTGCCACTGTAACGACTGATGAGGTGCAGGGAGGAGACCGGCACATAGAGTTTGTCGCCGCCGGCGTATTCGAGGCGCAGGAACTCCGTCTCGAAGCCGCCCATGTCCAGGGTCTCCAGCCCTAAGTAGCGACCGACACCATGTTGTTCATGCACCACCGGCGCGCCGGCGGCCAGGTCCGTGAGGTCACGGATGATGTCTTCGGGGTTGCGACGGGACACGCGACGGGCGCGCTGCCGGGCCCGCTCACCGAATAACTGTTCCTCTGTCAGCACCGCGAGACCGGCATCTGGCAGATTGAGGCCGCGCTCCAGGGGCGCGATGCATATACCCAGGGGTTCTTCGCTGGCCAGGAAGTCGCCCCAACCGCCGAACTGCGCCAACTTGATCCGCCGCCGTGCCAGAAGGTCATTGAGATATTCACGTCGGCCAGCGGACTCCGCCGCGAACAGCACGCGGCCATCGAAGTCTTTGAGGAAAGCCACCAGTTTCTCCGCCGGCTCCGGTGCCCGGCTGTCCACTCGCAGGAACGGCGGCGCGGCGCTTGGGAAGTTCACGCCCTTGGCATCCAGACGCTCGAAGGATTGGATGCCGATGCAGGTATAGCGGGATGCGGCTTCCTGCACCGCTTTGGGTTCCAGCCAGACCTCTTCCGGCTTCAGCAACGGGCGCTCAATGTCGTGCCGGCGTTGTTCGTAACGTTCTTGGATCTGCGACCAAGCCTGCGTCAGCGCGCTCTCCATGTCGTCCACGAAAGCCACGGTGCTTTGCTTGGGCAAGTACTGGAAGAAATCCGAGGTCTGGTCGAAGAACAGCGGGAGGTAATACTCCACACCGCCGATGGCGATGCCGTTGGAGACGTCCCTATAGATGACGCTGCGCTGCGGATCGCCTTCGATGCGTGCACGATAGCGTTGGCGGAAGGCACGGATACCTGCTTCGTCCAGAGGGTATTCCTTGGCGGGTAGCAGACTCAGTTCCGTGAGACTGTCCCGGGAGAGCTGGGTCTCGGTGTCGAAGATCCGGATACTCTCGATTTCATCGTCAAGAAGATCGATGCGGTAGGGCGCCTCGCTGCCCATGGGGAATACATCCAGGAGCGAGCCGCGCACCGCGAACTCACCGTGTTCCATCACCTGGGTCACGGATGCGTACCCGGCGGAGCTGAACTGGGTGCGCAGGGAATCGGGGTCGAGTCGTGCGCCTACCTTCAGGTTCAGGGTGCCGCCCAACACGTAGGCCGGCGGACCCAGCCGCTGCATCAACGTGGCAGCTGCCACCACCACGATGCCGCGCTTCAGACCCGGCAAGGCGGCCAGCGTCGCGAGCCGCTCGGAGATGATGTCCTGATGGGGCGAGAAGAGATCGTAAGGTAGCGTCTCCCAGTCCGGGAGGGAGAGTACCGGCAGATCATGGCTGCGGAGGTAGAAGCGCAGCTCCGCCGTGAGTCGCTCCGCGTCCCGCGCGCTCTGGGTGATGGCCAGCAGCGGTGCTTCCATACGCAAGGCCGCTTCCGCCAGGGCGAGGCCCGTGGCGCTGCCATAGAGCTTGCCCCAATGCTGGGAAGTCCGTGAGAGGTTTAAGTCCTGGGGTGCGAGGACGCTAGAGTTTTTGTCGGGCATCAAGGAAGGGGATTTCTTTGGATCAATCCCTGTAGCGCTTCGTCAGATCCGCATAAGCATCGATACGGCGATCCCGCAGATAGGGCCAGATGCGACGCACTGCTTCCGAACGGCTCAAGTCCACGTCCGTCACCAGCACGGTAGGGGATGAGTTGTCCGCCTGGGCCAGTATCTCTCCCTGGGGGCCGGCCACGAAGCTGGAGCCCCAGAAGTCGATGCCGTCGGTGACGCCCGAGGGATCCTTCTCGTGGCCTATGCGGTTGCATACCAGTACCGGCAGACCGTTGGCCACCGCGTGGGCACGCTGGATGGTGATCCAGGCATCTCGTTGCCTGGTCTGTTCCGCCTTGTCATCCGCCGCGACCCAGCCGATGGCCGTGGGGTAGAGCAGCATGTCCGCGCCGGCCAGGGCCATCATGCGCGCGCCCTCCGGATACCACTGGTCCCAGCACACCAGCACGCCGAGCTTGCCGACGGAGGTCTGGATGGGATTGAAGCCGAGATCACCCGGCGTGAAATAGAACTTCTCGTAGTAGGCAGGATCGTCCGGGATGTGCATCTTGCGGTAGATGCCCGCGAGACTGCCATCCTTCTCCAGCACTGCCGCGGTGTTGTGGTAGAGGCCCGGGGCGCGGCGCTCGAACAGCGACGCCACGACCACGACGCCGAGCTCTTTCGCCACGGCACCCAATTCCTGGGTCGAAGGGCCGGGGATGCTCTCCGCCAGGTCGAACACCTTGGTGTCTTCCGTCTGGCAGAAGTAGGGGCCGGTGTGGAGCTCCTGGAGCAGTACCAGCTTTGCGCCCTTGGACGCGGCCTCGCGGATGCCTTTGATGCTCTCTTTGAGGTTGGTGGCGCGATCGTCCGTGCAGTGCTGCTGCACCAGACCGACCTTGAGGGATTTCGACGCGCTCATGTCTTAAACCTTCTGCGGCACTATGCCGCGGGGGAACTGCATGGTCACGCAATGCAGGCTGCCGTACTGATGGATCAGGGAGCGGCAGGGCACGCCCACGATCTCGCGGCCGGAGAAGCACGCTTTCAGCGCTTCCAGAGCAGGGCCGTCCGCCGGGTCATTATAGGTCGGCACCAATACCGCGCCATCCACGATCAGGAAATTGGCATAGGTGGCCGGCAGTCGCCGGCCCGTGTGATCGATGACCGCCTGGGGCCAAGGCAGAGGCGCCAGTCTGTAAGGCTGACCGTCCTTGCGGCGGAGGAGCTTGAGTTCCTCTTCCATGGCCTTGAGACCCTTGTAATGGGGGTCGCCGACGTCTTCACAAGCCTGGTAGGCGATGGTCTGGGCGTCGCAGAGCCGCGCCAGGGTGTCGATGTGACCGTCGGTATCGTCGCCGTCGATGGCGCCGTGCTTCAACCAGAGGATGCGGTCGATACCCAGATACTTCCGCAGCAAGGCCTCGATCTCGGCGCGCTTGAGCTTCGGGTTGCGGTTCTTGTTCAGCAGACAGCTCTCGGTGGTGAGCAAGGTGCCTTCCCCGTCCACCTCGATGCTGCCGCCCTCCAGCACCAGCTCGATGCTCTCCATGGGGATGTCGCCGAAGGCACCGGCCTCGTAGAGGCGGCGGCTCAGACGGTTGTCTTCCACGTGCGGGTACTTCTCGCCCCAGCCGTTGAAGACGAAGTCCAGCAGCACGAGCTTGCCGTCTTTCTCGACGGTGATGGGTCCATGGTCCCGGGCCCAGGCGTCGTTGGTGGGGAAGCTGAAGAGGCGCAACCTATCAACCCGGCCGCCGGCGGCTTTCACGTAACCGCGGATGCGCTCCGCGTGCTCCGCATCCATGCAGGTGATGACCACCGGCTCCCGCAGGCTGATCTCCTTGGCGATGGCAGTATGGCAACGCTCGGCAGCGGCATAGTCCGGGTTCCACTCCACGTCGGAGCGGGGCCAGGTGAGCATCACGCCGCTTTGGGCGACCCATTCCGGCGGCAAGTTATAACGTGCAGTCATCTTTCGGCGGCCCTAAAGCAAACCGCGTGAGGCACCGCTCTCTTCAGCGGCACCGCTCACGCGGCGGATGAATAACGCATCTGATTCTAAGTGCACGGTGGCGGCGCATGGATCGCCGCAGCGGCAAGTCCTGACCTGTGCCGTCCTTACTTCGTCACCGTACGCAGGACCATATTGTATTCGAAGTACACCACATAGTCCGGATAGTCCCAGCGGGTGATGGGCGGCTTGCCCACGGCCTCGTACTTCTGGATCGGCGTACCGAAGATGTGCTCCACGTTAGCCATGTTCATGCCGCGTTGCGGGGACGTGACACCACCGGCCTCGGGAGCCGGAGCCGCTTGGGCAGCAGGCACGGGCGCAGGTGTTTCAGCGGGAGCCGGTGCGGGCGCCGGCGCTGTCTCGGTCTGTGCAGGTGCGGCGGCTGGAGCAGGTGCGGTGCTCGTTGCCGGTACGGTACTGGCGGTAGCCACGCTGGGTGCCGCCTGAGTGGAAGCGGAGGGGGCAGGCGCAGGTCCCGTCACTGGGGTCGGCGCGGCGGAGGAAGCGGCTGCCGGCGCATCGGCGGCGAATAACGGAGCCATGCTGAGCAGCGCGAGGGCTGCTATGCCTAAGCTCAGGACAGGGCGGTGCATGTCACAATCTCCCCATAGACCCAGGCGATAACTATATCACTAAGCCATTTTGTAAAAAGCTTTCCAGAGCATCGGCTTAGCATGCTTTCTTGACATAAAGGCTTATCTGGATCATGCGTTTTGAGCCGGCTTTACAAGAGGTGCGCCTGGAGCGGCGTTACAAACGCTTCCTGGCGGACGTGGTGTTCCCGGACGGTCAGCGCCTGACGGTGCACTGCCCCAACACCGGTTCCATGTTGGGTTGTGCAGAGCCGGGCATGCGGGTCTGGTTGAGCCGGGCCGTAAACCCTGCACGCAAGTACGCCTGGACCTGGGAGCTGGTGGAAGCCCTGCCGGGGGTGCTGGTGGGGATCCACACCGGGCGCAGCAATGCCTTGGTGAGGGAAGCCGTCCTCGCCAGCGTGATACCGGAAGCCAAGGGTTATGGCGAGCTGAAGGGGGAGGTCATGGCCGGGGTGGGCTTCAGGGTGGATTTCCTGCTGGCGGGGCATGCGACACAGCCGGATTGCTACCTGGAAGTGAAGAACGTCACTGCCGCGGTACAGGAGGGCATCGCGCTCTTCCCGGACGCGGTGAGCGAGCGGGCCAGCCGCCATCTGCGCGAACTCATGGTGAAAGTCAGGGCGGGAAAGCGAGCCATGCTGTGTTTTTGCGTGCAGAGGGACGATGTCCGGGAAGTGCGGCCCGCGGACGCCATCGATCCCGTCTATGGCCGCACGCTGCGGGAAGCGCTAGCGGCGGGTGTGGAAGTGCTGGCCTATGTGGCGCGCATGAGCCCCGCGGAAGCGGCGTTATATCGGCCGGTGCCGGTCCGTTTACCCTGAAGCAGCCTTTATAATGCGCGCCTATGTTTAGACCTTTCCCGCTGTTCGTCGGCCTGCGCTATTTCCGCGCCAAGCGCCGCAACCAGTTCATCTCCTTCATCTCCGGCATGTCGCTGGTGTCCATCGCCATCGGCGTCATGGCCCTCATCACTGTGTTGTCGGTGATGAACGGCTTCCAGGACGAGTTGCGGGACCGCATCCTCAGCATGACTGCCGATGCCACCGTCTCCGGCTTCGACAATCGCTTGCAGGATTGGCCCGCCGTGGTGCGCGACGTGCATGACCAGCACGGGGTAGTGGCAGCTGCGCCCTACATAGAAGACCAGGCCATGCTCGCCAACGGCGCCAACATGAGCGGCACCGAGATCCGTGGTGTGATCCCGGACATGGAAGCGACTGTCTCGGAAGTAGGCCAGCGCATGGTCATGGGCAAGATGCAGGATCTCACACCTGGCAGCTATGACATCGTGCTCGGCAAAGATCTGGCCTATTCACTGGGGGCGGCACCCGGCGACAAGGTGATCCTGATGATCTCCCAGGGCAACGTCACGCCCGCCGGTCTGATCCCGCGCTTCCGGCGTTTCACGGTGTCGGGCATCTTCGACGCCGGTATGTACGAGTACGACCGGGGGCTGGCGTTCATCAACATCAAGGATGCACAGACGCTGTATGGGTTCGCCGATGCAGTCAGCGGGGTGCGCCTCAAGCTGCAGGACAAATACCAGGCGCCGCAGGTCGCGCGCACGCTCACCTCGCGGTTCCAGGGCGCTTTCTACGTCACGGATTGGACCCAGGAACACGTGAACTTCTTCAAGGCCATCGCCATGGAGAAGACCGTCATGTTCATCATCCTGTCGCTGATCGAGCTGGTGGCAGCCATCAGCATCGCCATCACCCTGGTGATGGCGGTCACCGACAAGCAGGCGGACATCGCCATCCTGCGCACGCTGGGCGCCAGCCCGCGCTCCATCATGGGCGTGTTCATCGTGCAGGGCACCATCATCGGTTTCCTGGGCACGCTCATCGGCCTGATCCTGGGCGTGGTGCTCGCCACTTATCTCAACGACATCATGCATTTCCTGCAGCACGTATTCCACACTGAATTCCTGCCCTCCAGCGTGTACTACATCAGCGATTTGCCGGCTTCCATCGTCACCAGCGACGTGCTCAAGATCACCATCGCGAGCTTCGTGCTGTCGGTGATCTCCACCCTCTACCCCGCCTGGCGCGCAGCCAACACGCAGCCGGCGGAGGCCCTGCGCTATGAATAGCTCCGTGCCAGGCACAGCGGGTGACATGCTGCGCTGTGAAAAACTGGTGAAGCATTTCCAGGAAGGCGACTACAAGGTCGAAGTGTTGAACGGCGTGGACCTGAGCGTCGCCCCCGGGGAGCGGGTGGCCATCGTCGGCAGCTCGGGATCCGGCAAGAGCACCCTGCTGCATCTCCTGGGCGGGCTGGATACACCCACATCGGGCCAGGTGTACGTGCACGGCGAGGCTTTGAGCCAGATGTCAGACGCGGCTCGCGGCGCCATGCGCAACCGTTCCATCGGCTTCGTCTATCAGTTCCATCATCTGTTGCCGGAGTTCACCGCGGTGGAGAACGTGGCTATGCCTCTCCTGATCGGGGGCATGGAGCCGGAAGAGGCAGAGGCGAAGGCAGTGGAATTGCTGGGCAAGGTGGGTCTCTCCCAGCGGCTCACGCACCGGCCGTCGAAACTGTCAGGCGGCGAGCGCCAGCGGGCCGCGGTGGCCCGGGCACTGATCCACCGTCCGGCGGTGGTACTGGCAGATGAGCCCACCGGCAACCTGGACGCCCATACCGGCGAACAGGTGTACCAGCTGATGCTGGAACTCAACCGGGAGATGGGTACCAGTCTGGTGCTGGTGACTCACGACGTGAAGATGGCAGAGCGGGCACAGCGGGTGCTGCATCTCCAGGATGGCACGTTGTCGGCCTAGGGCCTGCCGTTCTCGCTGCGCTCGTTCTTGCGCAGTTTCCACCGGCCACTGATGGACAGCCGCCAGGCCAGGTCGAACACCAGATAAGCCACTATGGCGAACACCAGGCCTTCCACCACGCAGCCCAATAACGTCGCCTCGATGGCATGCCAGGCGTGGGTCAATTCCGGAGTACGCATCGCGTGCTCCGCGGGATCGCGGACCATCTGGTTCGGATGCAGGGGGTTCAGCAGCAAGCGACCGAGCCGGTAGCCCACGTAATAGATGGGGCCGAAAGTGAGCGGGTTGTTGATCCACACCGCCGCCACCGCCACCGGCATGTTGATGCGCCAGTACAACGCACCCAGCACCGCCAGCACCATGTGGCCCGGCACCGGCAGGCAGCAGATGAAGGCGCCCAGGGCCAGGGCCCGGCAGGTGCCGCGCCGGCCGATGTGCCAGAGCGCCGGGTCATGCCACAGGAAATCGAAGGGCCGCATGTACCATTTGCCGTGCAGCATGGCATGCAGCTGTTCAGGTTCCGGCACGACCTTGGATAGGAACTTACGGGGCACCACGACTCCAGCGCGCTCGGGCGGACATTCTCCCGCAGCCTGAGCATAGCCCGCCGCCGGCGGGCCTGGCATTAATCAGAAATGAACTATATATAGGTCGTCCGCTCCAAATGGGGCGGGCGGCCATTATCCATGATTTCAGGGGCAAGGCCATGTGGAAGTCCGCGGCAGCGATGTTGGCCGGGGTGCTGGCGATCCTTATGCTGCCGGAACTCCCGGAGGCGGGGCCGCTGTTGGCTTTGAGCCTGCCAATCGTGTTCGTCGCCTGTTATTGGCGACGTCTGCGTTGGCTCCTGTTCCTGCCACTCGGTCTTGGCTGGGCTTGGCTCGCGGCAGATCAGCATCTCTCCACGCGCCTGGATCCGTCCTACGAAGGGCGCGAAGTGATGATGGAGGGCTGGGTGAGCAGCCTGCCTGTCACCCACGGTGAACTCAACGAATTCGAGTTCCGCATCGGCACACTGGACGGCCGTGTCCCGGGTCCCGGTATCCCCACCACGGTACGGCTCAGCACACAGGATCAGTCTCAGTTGCCGGAGGGCGGCGAGCATTGGCGTTTCAGTGCGAAGCTGCGCCGGCCGCGCGGTTTCATGGATCCAGGCAGTTTCGATTACGAAGGCTGGTTGTTCTTCCATGGTATCGGTGCGACGGGCTATATCGCCCACGATGCCATGCCGCTGCCGGGCCTGCGCTTTCCGCTACTGCGGTTACGCGCCACTTTGCGCAAGCGCATCGCTGCGGCACTCGCCGGCGACCCCTATGCAGGCATGGTGATCGCCCTCGTCACCGGCGATCAGAGTGGCATAGCCGTAGGTCAGTGGCAGGTGCTCCAGGCCACCAGTACCGTGCATCTCATGGCCATCGCCGGCCTGCATCTGGGCGTCGTGGCGGGCCTGCTGTTCCTGCTCGTGCGCTGGCTTTGGCAGCGTAGCGCGCGCTTGTGCCGGCGCTGCCCGGCCGTAGTGGCAGCTGCGATCGCATCGTTCGCTGGCGCATTCCTGTATGCCTGTCTCGCGGGCTTCACGCTGCCGACCCAACGGGCGCTCATCATGTTGTCGGCATTCACTCTCGGCGTGCTGCTGCGTCGTCATATGAAGGCAGCAGATACCCTGGCGCTGGCCATGCTGGGCGTGCTGCTGTGGGATCCCCTGGCGGCGGGCGAGGCCAGTTTCTGGCTGTCATTCACCGCCGTGGCGGCGATCCTGCTTGGCTTCAACGGGCGCGTGCATGCGGCTCATGGTTGGTGGCGGGATCTGTTGCGCACCCAGTGGGCTGTGGCACTGGGTCTGCTGCCGTTGCTGGCTTTCTTCTTCCAGCAAGCGGGCATCGGCTCGCCGCTGGCGAACCTGCTCATCGTCCCCATCTACGCACTCTGCATCATCCCACTGGTGTTGTCCGGGGCTTTGTTGCTGATGGTGTGGCCCTGGGCGGGCACCGCTTTGCTCAAGCTCGCCGCAGCGGCCATGAGTCTCAGCTGGCCCATCCTGGCTTGGCTCTCGGGTCCCGCGGCGACTCTGCCCACGCCGGCGGCTGCCTGGTATCTCGTTGTCCCAGCACTCTTTGGTGCTGCATGTATCCTGTTGCCTCGCGGCATGCCCGGCCGCGTGGCGGCGGCATTGCTGATGTTGCCGCTGTTTCTCATCGTACCCTCTGGGATGGCAGCCGGCGACTTCGACGTGACCTTGTTGGATGTGGGGCAGGGGCTGGCGGCGGTCGTGCGCACCGCGCATCACGTGCTCATCTACGATACGGGCCCGAAGTTCCGTTCCGGCTCCGACACAGGCCTGGAAGTGCTGATCCCGTATCTGCGGTCCCAGGGCCTGGCGGCGCCGGACCGGGTGATCGTGAGCCACGGCGACAACGACCACGCGGGTGGGCTCACCAGCCTGCGAGAGGCGTATCCGGACGTACCGGTGTATACGGGCGCCATGGACCGGGTGTCTGATGCCATGCCTTGCCGCCGCGGCCAGCATTGGGATTGGGAGGGGGTGCATTTCGAGATGCTGTATCCGGAGGCGGCCAATCCCTTGAACGGCAATGACGCCTCTTGCGTGCTGCGGATAAGCGGTCCCGGCGGAAGCACTTTGTTGGTGGGCGATATCATGAAGAAAGGCGAGAAGCGGCTGTTGGCCTCGCAATCCGACCTGCGCAGCGATCTCCTGGTGGCGCCGCATCATGGCAGCAACTCGTCTTCCACGCCGCCGTTCGTGGCGGCGGTGATGCCGCATGCGGTTTGGTTCCCGGTGGGTTATCGCAACCGCTGGGATTTCCCCAAATCGGAGGTAGAGGCGCGTTATCTCCCGCTGGCAACTCTCGCGGATACGGCGAACGACGGTGCGCTATGCATGCAGTTCCGGGCCGGGTTCAAACCCGTGCTGTCCATGCGCTGGCGGCGGGACGCGTCTCGACTGTGGACAAGCCACTGACGGCCTAAATCTCCTTAAAATCCAGTATGATGCATGGGTCTTTGTACCGGGGAGCGGTATGTTCGAGATCATCAAGGCCGGCGGCTGGACCATGGTGCCGCTGCTGCTGTGTTCCGTGATCGTCGTCGCCATCATCGCCGAGCGCCTGTGGAGCCTCCAGACCCAGCGGGTCGCGCCGGAGCATCTGGCGGCCCAGGTCTGGCAGTGGATCCGCAACGGCGAGTTCAACGAGGAGCGCATGCAGGCCCTGCGTACCGGCTCGCCCCTGGGCAGGTTGCTGGCCATCGGCATCCTGCACCGCAGTTCGGATCGCGAGGTGCTGAATGACGCCATCTCCGACGCCGGCCGGCATATCGTCCACGAGCTGGACCGCTATCTCATCACGCTCGGCAGCATCGCCACCATCTCGCCGCTACTGGGATTGCTCGGCACCGTGCTGGGCATCATGCACGTGTTCGCCGCCATCTCCCTGGTGGGTCTCGGTAATCCGACGGCCCTGGCTGGAGGCATCTCCCAGGCGCTCATCACCACGGTAGTGGGCCTGATGATCGCCATCCCGGCTTATGTGGCGCACCGCGCGCTGCGGGGCCGCGTAGACGACCTGGTGGTGCGCATGGAACGCGAGACCATGCGTCTCATGAATGCCCTACAGGGGCGACAGGCCCCGGCCGAATGGCAACGTAGGGGTGACCGTGAGGCTGCGTGAACGGCGACGCTGGGAAGACCCGGAGCTGAACCTGATCTCCCTGGTGGACGTGGTGCTCATGCTGCTGGTGTTCTTCATGATGACCACCCATTTCATCCAGAGCACCAGCGTCAACGTGCAATTGCCCAGCGCCGGCGCACCGCCGGTATACACCCGCAGCGACGGCATCGAGGTCACCGTGGACGCGGAGGGCCGCTACTTCGTGGACCAGAAGCCGGTAGCCGGTTCCGATCCAGTCAGCCTGCGCGATGCGCTCACGGCCGCCGCAGGCGACAAGCGCGACCAACCCATCATCCTGCGCGCCGACGCGCGTGCCACCCACCAGTCCGTGGTGACGGTGATGGACGTGGCGGGGGCCTTGGGCTTCGCCCAGCTGCAGATACTCACCACCGAGACCAGCGCGAACCACTGAGATGACCGGCAGCAATAAGACCGTCTTCCAAATCTACAAACGCCTGATGGGTTATGCGCTACCGCATTGGCCACGTTACACGCTGGCCATGATCGGCATGGCCATCTATGCCTTCACCCAGGCGGCCTTCGCTTCGCTGATGAAGCCTCTGCTGGACAAAGGCATCCTGTTGCACGACTCGGACGCGATCCATCGCTTGCCGCCGGAGGTGATCGGCCTGTTCCTGTTGCGCGGCCTGGCTGACTTCCTGGCTGCCTACAACATCAGCTGGGTTGGGCGCAGCATCATCAAGCGCATGCGCGAAGAGACCTTCGGCCAGCTGTTGCGCTTGCCGTCCCGGTACTACGACTCCATCTCCTCCGGCATGTTGCTCTCCAAGATCACCTACAACATCGAGCAGATAGCCGATGCCACCACCAATTCCGTGACGGTGCTGGTGCGGGACGGCCTCACCATCGTCGGCCTGATCGCGGTGATGTTCTATCAGAGTTGGGTGCTGTCCCTGTTCATCCTGGTGGTGATGCCGATCATCGCCTTGCTGGTGCGCTACATCAGCGAACGCTTCCGGCGTTATAGCCGCCGCATCCAGGATTCCATGGGTGACGTCACCAAGGTGGCGGACGAGATCATCACCGGCCAGCGCATCGTCAAGCTGTTTGGCGGCCATGACCATGAGGCAGAGCGGTTCGGCCAGGTGAATGAGAAGAACCGTTATCTCAACATGAAGCTGATGCTGGTGAACGCCGGCTCCAGCCCCATCATCCAGCTGATCGCCGGTGCCGGCCTGGCTGGTGTGATCTATGTGGCGCTGCGCGGCCAATCGGTGACGCCCGGCAGCTTCATCTCCTTCCTGGCTGCCATCCTGCTGCTGCTGCCGTCGCTCAAGCATGTCACCGACATCAACGCGCCGCTGCAGCGCGGTATCGCCGCCGGCCAAAGCATCTTCGAGTTGCTGGACGACAAGGTGGAAGACGAAGGAGGCAGCTTCACGTTGTCCCGCGCCACCGGCGAACTTGAGTTCCGTGACGTGACCTTCGGCTATTCCGAGACCAAGGGTGCGGTGCTGCACGACATCAGTTTCAAGGCCGCTCCCGGCGAGACCATCGCGCTGGTGGGGCGCTCCGGCAGCGGCAAGTCCACCCTGGTGAGTCTGTTGCCGCGCTTCTATGATCCCGGCGCCGGCGCCATCCTGCTGGATGGCCGCGACCTGAGGGAATACACCCTGCGCAACGTGCGCGAGCAAGTGGCGATGGTCAGCCAGGACGTGATGCTGTTCAATGACACCATCCGCAACAACATCGCCTACGGTTCCCTGGACAAGCGTACCGAAGCAGACATCGTGGCCGCGGCGGAGGCGGCCTATGCCATGCCATTCATCCAGCGCCTGCCCCAGGGCCTGGACACCATGGTGGGTGACCGGGGTGTACTGCTCTCCGGCGGCGAGCGCCAGCGGCTCTCCATCGCCCGGGCCCTGCTCAAGAACGCCCCGGTGTTGATCCTGGACGAGGCGACCTCGGCATTGGACTCCGAATCAGAACGTCACATCCAGGCGGCCCTGGAAGGCCTCATGGCCAACCGTACCACTCTCGTGATCGCGCACCGGCTCTCCACAGTGGAGCGGGCGGATCGCATCATCGTCATGGATCGGGGTCGCATCGTGGAGATGGGCAGGCATGCGGAACTCATCGCCAAGAACGGCCAGTACGCGGCCCTGCATCGCCTGCAGTTCCGCGACAGCGACGACTGAGCATGTCCGCCTGGTTATTGCGCCGCTGGTATTCGCCTCATCCCGTCTGGTTCCTGATCCCGCTGGCCTGGTTGTTCTGGTTTTTGTCATCACTGCGCCGGAGTGCGTACCTGCTCGGCATCGCGCCGGTGGTGACCCTGCCGGTGCCGGTGATCGTGGTGGGCAACATCACCGTGGGCGGCACCGGCAAGACGCCGTTCGTCATCTGGCTGGCCCAGGAACTGCGCAAGCGCGGGCATAGACCCGGCATCATCACCCGCGGTTATGGCGGCAGCGCCGATTCACCGCGGCGCGCCGAGTCCGACACCGATCCGGGACAAGTGGGAGACGAGGCATTGCTGCTGGCGCGCCACAGCGGCGCCCCCGTGGCGGTGGGCGGTGACCGCGTCGCTGCGGCCGGACTGCTGCCCCAGGATGTGGACGTGATCCTGAGCGACGATGGCCTTCAACATTACCGGTTGGCCCGCCAGCATGAGATCGTGCTGCTGGACGGCAGTCGCGGGCTCGGCAACGGCTGGCTGCTGCCGGTGGGCCCGTTGCGGGAGACCGAGACGCGCCTGGCGGGTCCCCAGGTGATCATAAAGGTGACACCCGGCGGCAACTTCATCTGGCCCGGTGCCGCTCGCATGCGCCTTAAGGCCGAGACTGCCGTGAACCTCAAGGACGGCAAACGGCGTCCCCTCAGCAGTTTCTCGGCCCAGCGTGTGCATGCCATCGCGGCCATCGGCAATCCCCAGCAGTTCTTTGCCACCCTGGAAGCAGCGGGCCTGCATGTAGACGGCCGGGCGCTCCACGATCATGCGGTCCCAGGCGCCGCCGACCTGGAGTTCGGCGACGACCTGCCGGTGTTCATGACCGAGAAGGACGCCGTAAAATGCGTGGGGTCGGCCTTAGGCAGGCACTGGTACCTGGAAGCTGCCGCGGAGTTCGACACGGCCGATGCGGCGCGGATACTGGATGGAGTAGAGCGCGCACTGGCGCATGGCATCAAGAGGTGAACATGGACCCCAAGTTGCTCGAGATACTGGTCTGCCCCCTGTGCAAGGGTCCCTTGCTGTATCGCAAGGCGGAGGGTGAGCTCATCTGCAAGGCAGATCGGCTGGCTTACCCGGTCCGCGACGGCATCCCGGTGATGCTGGAAGCCGGGGCCCGCCAGATAAAACCCGGCGAGAAGATCTAGATGCGTTTCACGGTGGTCATCCCGGCGCGCTTCGCTTCGCAGCGCCTGCCGGGCAAGCCGCTGGCAGACCTCAACGGCAAGCCGCTGATCCTGCATGCCTGCGACTGCGCGAAGCGCAGCGGTGCCGAGCGGGTGATCGTGGCCACGGATGATGCACGTATCCAGCAGGCCTGCCAGCAGGCGGGCGTCGAGGCACAGATGACTGCCGCGAGCCACGCCTCGGGCACCGATCGCATCGCCGAGTTGGTCGAACGCCTCGACCTGGACGATGACGAGCTGGTGGTGAACCTGCAGGGCGATGAGCCGATGATGCCGCCGTCCAACATCGAGCAGGTCGCGGCCTTGCTGGCCGCAGGCTCGGACATGAGTACGCTCTGCACGCCGATCCATGATCAGACCGAGTTCATGAACCCCAACGTGGTGAAGCTGGTGGCGGATGGCAAGGGCAAGGCCCTCTATTTCAGCCGCGCGCCCATCCCCTGGAACCGGGACGGTGCCGCTGCCGGCCCCCATGAGGCGCTGCGCCACATCGGCATCTACGCTTACCGGGTCGGCGCCCTGAAGCGTCTTTCCGCCGCGCCGCCCTGTGAACTGGAACAGATCGAGAAGCTTGAGCAATTGCGGGCCCTGTGGCTCGGCATGAGCATCGCCGTAGGCGTGGCCAGGGAGATACCGGGTCCCAGCGTGGATACGCCGGAGGACCTGCAGCGCGTCGCGACGCTGCTGCGCGGCCGCTGAGCATGGCCAAACCGGTCCGGGTATTGTTCGTGTGCATGGGCAATATCTGCCGCTCGCCCACGGCCGAAGGCGTGTTCCGCAAGCTCCAGAAGGAACTGGCTCCGGAGTTGGATATCCAGGTGGATTCCGCCGGCACCCATGCCTATCACATAGGCGCACCGCCGGACCCACGTTCCTATGCCGCGGCGCTGGATCGGGACGTGGACATCTCCAGCCATCGGGGTCGTCAAGCTACTTTCCAGGATTTCCACGATTTCGATTACGTGATCGCCATGGATAGCGACAATCTGCGGCGCTTGCAGGCGCTACGGCCGAAGAGTTCTCGCGCCCAACTGCGCTTGTTGCTTGAATACGCCCCCAAGTCCGGCCTCTTGGACGTACCTGACCCTTATTACGGTGGATCCGGAGGCTTCGAACGGGTGCTGGATCTGGTGGAGCAGGGCAGCCGGGGGCTTCTGGAAGAAATCAAAAAAACAATTCTTGAAGCCTTCTGAAAAGCGTTACGAGCGCAGGTAGAGCGAGGCGCGCGAGGCGAGCATACCGGAGCGTACTCTTATGTACGTGAGGATTGCGAGCCGAAGCGCAACGAAGCTATACCAAGCGCAGTAGCTTTTGAGAAGGCTTGAAAAGAAAACGCCCGGCATAAGCCGGGCGTTTTGCATCTAACGATTTACTCTGTTCACATCACTCGTGATGCTCACCCGGGGGCGCGTCCTTGCCGCCGCCACCCTCGTTGCTATGGGCTTCCGACGGCTCGTGCCGTGGGATGGCATCCGGGATGCGATAGGGATTCGGCAAAGTGCGGTCATCGTGAGGTGCCGCAGCCGACGGCTCGCGATAGGTCTCGCGAGCTTCCGGAGCTGGTGCCGCCGTATGGGCGTGATCGTGCACGTCATGGGAATGACTGCGCTGAGTCGCATCCTCGCCACCCTCGTGGTCATGCTCGTGCTCGATGCCACGCGGAGCTTCGCCCGGGGGCGCCACATTGCCGCGGTTGTCGTCTGCCGGGTCGGCATGGCCTTGGGCCTGGTTCGGCTGACCGCCCTGTTCCGTGCCGCGTTCTCCCTCGAAGCGGCGGCGGCGTCCACCGCGGCGGCCACGCCGACGGCCGCGACGTGCACCACCCTCGCCGTGGCGCTCAGGGCCGCCGGGCTGGCCCGGTTGTCCTGGGCCATTCTGCTGCTGGGCGATCTGCTCGTGGATAGCCTGCTCGCTCACCGACTGCGTCTCAGCGGGTGCCGGGATGGGTGCGGCTATCACCGGCGGGGCAGAAGACTGGTCGCTCTGCGGCGGCTGGGCTTGTGATTGCTGTTGCGGACGGCGTTCCTGTCGGTCACCACGCGGGCCGCGATCGTTGCGGTCACGGCGCTGTTGGCCGTCGTGGCGATCCGGTCCACGCGACTGCTGGTTGCGGTCGCGATCGCCGCGTTCATCGCGGCGCGGCTGGCTGCCGTTGCTCGCGGAAGCCTGACGCTGGGCGCCTCCGCGATCATCACGCTCGCCACGGGGGCGGTTGCGATCGCCGCGGTCACGGTTGCGGCCGCGATCCCGGTCGTTGCGGTCACGGCGCTGGAACTCCTGGCGCGGTCCGCGATGTTCGCGGGGAGCGCGTTCTGGAGCGGGACGTTTCTTCTTCTCGCCGGTGCCGAACAGGCTGTTCCAGATGCGCACGAACAGGCCCGGCGTGGGCGCGGTCTCGCTGGCGAACACCGGGGCGGGCGTGGAGGGGTTGATGCCCTTCACCGCCGGAGCCTCCGGGGCTTCCTTGGCGCGTTCCGAGCTCGGCAGCGGTGCCGGTTCCGGCGCCGTCACCAGTTTGTAGCTGGTGTTGGTGACGCCAGGTACCCGCACCTCGTCGTCTCGCATGCGTTGGATGTCATATTTCGGCATGTCCAGATGCGGGTTCGGCACCAGCACCACGGTCACGTGGCAGCGGGCCTCGATCTCGGAGATGATCGAGCGCTTCTCGTTGAGCAGGAAAGTCGCCACGTTTATGGGCAGCTTGGCCACCACGCGGGAGGTGCGCTCCTTCATGGCTTCTTCTTCGATGAGGCGCAACACCGACAGGGACAGGGACTCGATGCCGCGGATGTGGCCTTCGCCCTCGCACTGGGGACAGAGCACCTGGGTGGACTCACCCAGGGACGGACGCAGGCGCTGGCGCGACATCTCCAGGAGGCCGAAGCGCGATAGCTTGCCCACCTGGACGCGGGCCCGATCCATCTCCAGGGCCATGCGCAAGCGGTCTTCCACGTCCCGCTGGTTCTTCGGCGGGGTCATGTCGATGAAGTCGATGACGATGAGACCGCCCAAGTCACGCAACCTCAACTGGCGCGCCACCTCGTCGGCGGCTTCCAGGTTGGTGCGCAAGGCGGTCTCTTCGATGTCGCTGCCCTTGGTGGCCCGGGCCGAGTTGACGTCGATGGCCACCAAGGCCTCGGTATGGTCGATGACCAGGGCACCGCCGGAGGGCAGGCGCACGTGGCGGCCGAAGGCCGCCTCGATCTGGCTCTCGATCTGGAAGCGGGTGAACAGCGGCACGTTTTCGTCGTAACGCTTGAGCTTGCCGATGCTCTGGGGCATCACCTTCTGCATGAAGGTCTGCGCCTCGCTGAACATCTTGTCGTCGTCCACCAGGATCTCGCCGATGTCGGCGCGCAGGTAATCGCGCAGGGCGCGGATCACCACGTTGCCTTCCTGGTAGATCAGGAACGGGGCGGCGCGCTCATGGGAGGCCTTGTCGATCGCATCCCAGGTCTGCAGCAGGTAATCCAGGTCCCACTGCAACTCCTCGGCGCTGCGGCCCACGCCGGCGGTGCGGATGATGACGCCCATGCCTTCCGGGATGGTCAGGCTGGCCATGGCCTCGCGCAGTTCCTCCCGGTCATCGCCCTCGACCCGACGCGATACGCCGCCGGCCCGTGGGTTATTGGGCATCAGCACCATGAAGCGTCCCGCCAGGCTGACGAAGGTGGTGAGGGCGGCACCCTTGTTGCCGCGCTCTTCCTTGTCCACCTGCACCATCACTTCCTGGCCTTCCTGCAACACCTCGCGGATGTTGACGCGGCCGGACGTGTCGGCGTTGGGACGGAAGTAACTGCGGGAGATCTCTTTCAGCGGCAGGAAGCCGTGGCGTTCGGAACCGTAGTCCACGAAGCAGGCTTCCAGGCTGGGTTCGACGCGGGTGATGCGGCCTTTGTAGACGTTGGCCTTCTTCTGTTCTTTCGAGAGCACCTCGAGGTCGAGGTCATACAGGCGCTGGCCATCTACCATGGCCACGCGCAGCTCTTCAGGCTGAGTCGCGTTGATCAATATGCGTTTCATCGGAACATCTCGCTCAGCGCTGCACCACGGGCTGCACGAGATCACGGTAGGCCGGACGGCCGGAGGCAGGATTCTTCGGTCTTAGCAGGGCGCCGCGCCCGCTTCGGGCAGGCGGCAGCCGGAAAAAAATCCAAACCTGGGGCGGAATCGGCGCATCGTGACCATGCGAGGCATGGGAGCGCGGTCCTTAACAACGCTGGTGCCCGTTCCAAGGGGCTGGCGTCGTCGCTTTAAACGGGGCCGCTGGATTTCGCACGGCAGGCCCCACCAAATCGCATAAAGCCGCCGCAAGGCGGCCTTTCGCTGGACTTATGCTGCAAGCTGCGGCCCGGAGGCATCTACAGCGCACGACATATGACCTGTCCGGTACTATAGCAGCCATTTCGCGACCGTTCAATGCCGGATTACTTTCATTTTCAGGAGCTTAAGCGTGGAAGAGGGAGCCCCCAAGGTCCGGTTGGTGACGGCAGGAGAAGAGGACGCGGGCCAGAGACTCGACAACTTCCTGTTCCGCACCCTGAAGGGTGTGCCCAAGAGCCATGTATACCGGCTATTGCGCACGGGGCAGGTACGGGTGAACAAGAAACGCGCCAAGCCCGATTATCGCCTCGAAGCCGGTGATCAGCTGCGCCTGCCGCCGGTGCGCCAGGAACAGAAGACCGACCCCGGCAAGCCACCCCACTGGCAGCAGGAAGCCCTCACAGCCTGCATCCTGTATGAGGATGACCGCATCCTGGTGGTGAACAAGCCCGCCGGCATGGCGGTGCATGGTGGCAGCGGCGTGAGTTTCGGGGTCATCGAGACCCTGCGTGTGCTGCGCCCAGAATCCCCTGGCTTGGAGCTGGCCCATCGTTTGGACCGGGATACCAGCGGTTGTCTCATCCTTGCCAAGCGTCGTAGCGCCGTCAGGCCGCTGCATACCGCCTTCCGGGATGGCTCTGTGGAGAAGCACTACCTGGCGCTGCTGGCGCACCCTTGGACTGATGGAGCCCGGGAAGTAGATGCCCCCCTGGAGAAGAACCAACTGGAAGGGGGCGAGCGCATCGTGAAGGTGAGCCGGGAGGGTAAGGAGGCCAAGAGCCTCTTCACACCTTTGCAACGCTTCGCGGGCTCGGCCCTGACGGATGTCCGCATCTACACCGGCCGCACCCACCAGATTCGCGTGCATGCCTCCTATATCGGGCACCCGGTGGCGGGGGACGACAAGTATGGGGACCGGGAGGCCAACAAGGCTCTCAAGGTAGCGGGCCTGAAGCGCATGT
This sequence comes from Gammaproteobacteria bacterium, assembly GCA_036271575.1. Taxonomy (GTDB): domain Bacteria; phylum Pseudomonadota; class Gammaproteobacteria; order Natronospirales; family REEB76; genus DASUBN01. The sequence goes on along the minus strand of DATBAJ010000009.1, from coordinate 7,551 downwards.
TCCTGCATGCCCATCGCCTCAGCTTCCCGCACCCCGAAACCGGCGAGCGCCTGAGCCTGACGGCTCCGCTGGACGATGAATTGCAGGTAGTGATCAGGAACCTCGGCGGCAAGCCGGTCTAAGGCAACTCGACTCCGGCAGCCCGCAGGAAGCGGCAGAGGGCGATCAGCGGCAGGCCGATGAGCGCTGAAGGATCGTTGGATTCCATGGCGTCAAAAAGGGTGATGCCCAGTCCCTCAGACTTGAAGCTGCCGGCACTGTCATAAGGTTTTTCAACCTGCAGATAGCGCTCGATCTCCACATCCGTGAGCCGACGGAAGGCCACGCGGGTCACGTCCGTGTACTCCTGGATCCGGCCGTCCCGGGTGTCGATCACGCACAGACCGGTGTGGAACTTCATGTATTTGCCGGAAGCGGCTTTGAGTTGCGCCACGGCGGCAAGGTGGTCGCCGGGCTTGCCCAGGATCTCTCCCTCGCTCTCCGCCGCCTGGTCTGAGCCTATGACGAGCGCGTCCGGATATGCCGCCGCCACGGCTTCTGCCTTGGCGCGGGATAGGCGTCTGACCAGTTGTTCCACCGGTTCCCGGGGACTGCGGGTCTCATCCACCCCGGGGGCCACTGCTTCGAACGGCAGGCCTAAGCGCTCCAGCAGTAGCCGGCGGTGAGGTGAGGTGGAGGCTAGGATGAGGGCAGGGGCGTGCATCGAGCGGTCCTGAGACTTCAAAGTGGGCGCCAAGCATCGCCCGGATGGGCTCTGGGGCACAAGACACTGTAAAAACAAGGGCTTGGGTGAAGAATTGCTTTGACACCCGAAGCTTCGAAAAGTATGATTACGCGCTTATGTCAGGCGCTTTGCCGCCCTCCCTGGATCTAGCCCGCGCTGCCCGTCAGACCTACGGTCTGCAGGGGCGTCTGCCGGTGAAATCCCTGCCGCGGTTAACCGCGGTGCTCGCATCCGATGCGGGCGAGGTGGAGCTCAAGCTGGAAGCGGGTCTGGATCCCGCGCGGCGCGTGGTGGTCACCGGGCGCATGGACGCGGAACTGGAGCTCCAGTGCCAGCGTTGCCTGGAGCCGGTGAAGCTCAAGGTGCATGCAGAGCCGCACTTGGCGTGGGTGAAGACGGACGAGCAGCTCGCCGCCTTGCCCGATGGATACGAACCGCTGCTCTCCGCCGACGGACAAGTCGCGCTGAAGGAGTTGGTGACGGACGAATTGCTGCTGGCGTTGCCGCTGGTGCCCAAGCACGAAGGCGACGCCGCATGTGGAGGCTTCACGAAAGCCGCGGCTGCAACCGCGGAGCCCGATGAAGCCAGGAAGAACCCTTTCGCAGAATTGGCCAAGCTCAAGCGCGGCCCGTGAATCAGGAGTAGGAAAATGGCTGTCCAGAAAAGTCGCGTCACCCCGTCCCGCCGTGGCCAGCGTCGTTCCCACGACGCGCTCAAGGGCCCGACCCTGTCGGTCGAGTCCAGCACCGGTGAGACCCACCGCCGGCACCACATCACTGCCGACGGTTTCTACCGCGGCAAGAAGATCCTGAACACCAAGCGGGACGACTGACGTTCATCCGCCCGCATGTCGTGGGCGAACCCAAGACGGACTGGCACACCCGGATCCGCTCAGATGAACCCCACCGTAACCATCGCGCTGGATGCCATGGGCGGCGATCACGGACCTTCCGTGACCGTGCCCGCGGCTGTGAGCATACTCGCCAAGCATCCGGAACTCAGGCTGATCATGGTCGGCCGCCGGGACGTGCTCGAGCCGCTGCTGAAACGCCATAGCCGCCTCGGCGACCGCCTCAAAGTGCACCACGCCTCCGAGGAAGTGGGCAGCGACGAGTTGCCGTCGCAGGCATTGCGCGGCAAGAAAGACTCTTCCATGCGCGTGGCCATCAACCTGGTGAAATCAGGCGAGGCGGATGCCTGCGTGAGTGCCGGTAATACCGGCGCGCTCATGGCCACCGCGCGCTTCGTGCTCAAGACCGTCAACGGCATCGACCGGCCCGCCATCTGCGCGCTGATCCCGTCTCACGGCGGCCATACCCACATGCTCGACCTCGGCGCCAATGCCGACTGCACGCCGGAGCAACTGTTCCAGTTCGGCGTGATGGGCGCGGCGCTGGCCAGCGCGGTCTACAACATCAACGAGCCCCGCGTCGGCCTCCTCAACATCGGCGAGGAGGAGATCAAGGGCAACGAGAAGGTGAAGGAAGCTGCCAAGCTCCTCACCGAGAGCCACATCAACTACATCGGTTTCGTCGAGGGTAACGACATCTTCTCCCGCGACGTGGACGTGGTGGTAACCGACGGCTTCGTCGGCAACGTGTCCCTCAAGACCATGGAGGGCCTGGCCAAGATGATCAGCCAGATCATCCGCGAGGAATTCCGCCGCAGCCATGTCACCAAACTCCTGGCCCTGGCGGCCATGCCGGTGCTGAAGGTGGTGCGCCGGCGCCTCGATACCCGGCACTATAATGGTGCCAGCCTCTTGGGCCTGCGCGGCGTGGTGGTGAAGAGCCACGGTGGTGCCGACAGCGTCGGTTTCACCGCCGCCATCCGCATCGCCATCCTCGAGGTGCAGAACCAGGTGCCGCAGCGCATCGGGAAACTGATGGAAGAACAACTGGCCCAACCGCCCGCGGGTGAGTCATGAAACAGGTCTACGCACGCATCGCCGGTACCGGCCGCTGTCTCCCGGATCGGGTTTTGACCAATGCCGACTTGGAGAAGATGGTCGAGACCACCGACGAATGGATCAAGAGCCGCACCGGCATCGAGCGTCGCCACATCGTGGCGGACGACGAGACCAACCTGGATCTGTGCGAGCGCGCTTCCCTCAAGGCCATGGAGATGGCGGGCGTCACCGCCAAGGACATAGACCTGGTGATCGTCGGCACCACCACGCCGGACCAGGTGTTCCCCAACATGGGCTGCCTCTTGCAGCGCCGGCTCGGCATCCAGGGTCCCATGGCTTTCAGCCTCGAGGCGGCCTGTACCGGTTTCATCTATGCGCTCACGATCGCCGAGAAGTTCGTGAAGACCGGCACCAGCAAGCGTGCGCTGGTGGTGGGGGCCGAGACCCTCTCACGCATGGTGGACTGGAAGGATCGCAACACCTGTGTGCTGTTCGGCGATGGTGCCGGCGCCGTGGTGCTGGAGGCCGCCGAGCAACCCGGGATCCTCTCCACCCATATGCATGCCGACGGCCAGTACGCGGATCTCCTGTATTTCCCCTCCGGCGTCTCCAAGAAGCCCGAGGACTTCCATGCCCGCCGCGATTACATCCAGATGAAGGGCAACGAGGTCTTCAAGGTCGCGGTCACCAAGCTCGGCGAGGTCGCGAATGAGGCCCTGGCCGCCAACGGCGTGAAGGGCGAAGAGTTGGACTGGCTCATACCGCACCAGGCCAACCTGCGCATCATCGAGGGCACCGCCAGGAAGCTCAAGCTGCCCATGGAGCGCGTTATCCTCACGGTGCAGGACCACGGCAATACCTCCAGCGCATCCGTGCCTATGGCCCTGGACGTGGCGGTGCGTGACGGCCGCATCAAGCGCGGCCAGTTGTTGCTGTTGGAAGCATTCGGCGGTGGCTTCACTTGGGGGGCGGCGCTGCTGCGCTTCTGACCGGGTTCGACAGGCAAAAAAAGAAGGGAGGCCCAAGGCCTCCCTTCTCATTTTCTAGCGGCACCTGCCCCTAGAGTCTTGGTGCGGGTTTGATGGCGATCGGCTCGCCTACCAGCACCGTCGGTGCGCCGGCGGCGAAAGCGGCCTTGTTGTAGTCCGGCACGTCCTTGGCAAGCAGGGCGTTGAATTTCGCCAGGGCGTCATCCAGTTTGGGCGTGAGTTCGTTGTCCAGATCGGTCACCGACTGCAGCACCGGTTGCGGGTCGCCGGCTACGCCGAAGGACAGGAACTGCAATTCCGTATCCAGCTTCGCCAGATAGTGGATGTCGTCCTCCGGTGCATCCCGCTGCACGTCGGTGTTGTAGACCGATGACTTGAGGTCGCCGAGCTTCTTGGACAGGGCTTTGGCCTGGTCTGCGACGGCCTTGTACCTGGCCTTGTCCGCATCCTCCATGCCGTCCACGCTGCCGGTGAAGGCATCCAGCGAGCCCTTCATGGCGGTCAGGCGGTTCAGCATCTCCGCGTAAGCGTCCTGCTTGCTGCGGATATTGAGAGCCAGGGCAGTCTGGGCTTTCGCTTCATTCGCATCGAAGCTCTGGTTCGGATCGAAGCCGACCTTGGCCTGGGTGGTCTGGGTCTTGCCGTCCACCGTGACCGCGAAGTGATAGACCCCCGGTAGTACCAGTGGACCGAAGCCGCCGCCGCCATCGCCGCCACCGCCATTGAACTCTTTCTCGAAGTCGAGCTTGGTGGGGACGTCGTACTGCATGTTCCAGACGAAGCGATTGATGCCCTGCTTGGAAGGACCGTAGACCGTGGCGACGGTGGTACCCGCGGCATCGGTCACCACGATCTTCACCGGGGTCTTGCCGTCGTCGCTGTCCTCGTTCTTGATCTCTTTCTTGAGGTAGTAATCCAGCACCACGCCGTTGGGCCCATTGGGTGCGCCGTAGCTCACCTGGGTCTCGCCGCCCCGGAACCAGGTGACGAAGTGGGTGCCGTCACCGGCGCCGAACAGGTGGAAGGCCTGGTCCGCTGCGTTCTCGTTCATCTCCTCGAAGGGACGGATGTCGTCGAACACGAACAGGCCGCGGCCATGGGTGGCGACCGCCAGGTCATGGTCCATGAACTTGACGTCGAACACCGGCACCGTGGGGAAGTCCGCCTTCACCTGCTGCCAGTGCTCGCCCGCATCGCGTGAATACCACATGCCCGTCATGTTGCCGAGCATGAGGAAGCCCTTCACTTCCGGGCTCTCGCGCACCACCATCACCGGCTGGTCCGGCAGCCCCTTGTCGATGCGGCTCCAGCTCTTGCCGTAGTTGCTGGTCTTGAACACGTAGGCGTGCTTGTCATCCAGTTCATGACCGTCGAAGCCCACGTAGGCAGTGCCGGCATCGTAGGGCGACACACCCACCTGGTACACGCGCGTCCACTTCGGCGCACCGGAGGGGGTCACCGCATCCCAGCTCTTGCCGCCGTCACGGGACAACTGCACCAGTCCGTCGTCGGTGCCGACCCAAATGGTCTTTTCGTCGCTGGGTGCAAGCGTGATGGAGAGGATGGTGTCGTAGGTCTCGGCACCGGAGATGTCCTTGTTGATCGGGCCGCCGGACAATTCCTGCTTGCTCTTGTCATTGCGGGTGAGGTCGCCGGAGAGGTCGGCCCAGTGGATGCCGCCGTCGCTGCTCTTGAACAGGACATTGCCGCCGAGATACACCGTCTTGGCGTCGCTGGGCGAGACCGCGATGGGTGAGGTCCAGTTGAAGCGGTACTTTGCGTCCGCCATCTTCATGTCCGCGACGAAGCCGGGGCCGTGCAGATAGGGCATGGCGAACACGGTGCGCTTGGTCTTGGTGTTGAACTGGGTGATGGCGCCGTCCTGGGAATCCACATACACCAGGTCCGGATCGCTGGGAGCGGGCACGGTGTACTCACCGTCGCCGCTGGTCACTGCGAACCAGTCGTTGCCGGTGATCTGCTGGTCGGCGAGGGTGGTGGCGGGGCCGCACCAGGCGCTGTTGTCTTGCAGGCCGGCGCACAGGTTGTGGGGCGAGTGGCTGTCCACACCGACCATGTAATCCTGTTCCAGGGTCATGCCGTCCAGGAAACGCCAGCTCTTGGCGCCGTCGAGACTGAGGAATGCACCGCCGTCGTTACCCTGGATGATGCGATTGGGGTCTTTCGGGTCGATCCAGATGGCGTGGTGGTCCACATGCACGCCCGGATCCACGTAACGGGCAGTCTTGCCGCCGTCCAGGGAACGCATCATGAAGAAGGAGAGGAAGTAGACCTTGTCCGCGTCATCCGGCGACACCAGCATGCGCGAGAAGTAGAAGGGCCGCACGTCCAGGTTGTGGCTGTTGTTGGTCTTGGACCAGTTATCGCCCATGTCGTTGGAAGTCCACAACAGGCCTTCGCTTGGTTTGGTTTCGATCAACGCGTATATCCGGTCCGGGTTGCTGGGCGCCACTGTCACGGCGATGCGGCCCACGATGCCTTCCGGCAGGTCTTTGCTCAGCTTCTTCCAGGTATCGCCGCCGTCCAGGGAGCGCCAGAGGCCGCTCTCGGTGCCGCCATCATCCATGTTCCAGGGATAGCGCACCGCCTGCCACATGCCGGCAAACAGCACCTTGGGGTTGGAATCGGACATGCTGAGGTCGGAAGCCCCGGTGTGCTCGCTTACGAACAGCACCTTCTTCCAGGTCTTGCCGCCGTCGATGGTCTTGAAGACGCCGCGTTCGATATTCGGCGCCCAGGTATGGCCGATGGCGGCCACCCATACCGTATTCGGATCTTCGGGACTGACGATGACGCGCGAGATCTGGCCCACGTCTTTGAGCCCCATCTGCTGCCAGGTCTTGCCCGCGTCCGGCGAGAAGTACACACCGGCGCCGTCGGTGACGTCGTTGCGGATGTTGGCTTCACCGGTGCCCACCCAGACGTAGTTGGGGTTGGTGGGTGCCAAGGCGATGGCGCCGATGGAACTCGTCGCCTCGTGCTCGAAGATCGGCTTGAAGCTCAGGCCTCCATCGGTGGTCTTCCAGACGCCGCCGGAACCGCCGCCCACGTAATAGATGCTGGGATTGCCCGGCACACCCGCCACCGCTGAGACGCGGCCGCCGGCACTCGCGGGCCCGAGGTTGCGGAACTTGAGGTTCTGGAAGGCGTCGGGAGGAGGGTTGGCATCAGCGGCATATATCGCCGTGGAGATGGATATGAGACAGAGACCGAGAAGCAGTGACCAGGCGCGCATGAGCATGACATCCTCCACTGGCTGATACGGGTATCCGGCTTGCAGCCGGTCTTGAGTCGTTCGGGTTCCCTTATTGGGCCGTCCGGCGGTCCGGAAGTTCCTGGCTCGTGGTCAGAAATAGAAACGCAGTCTGAAGCTCGTGATGTTCGTGAACTGGCTGTCGTGGGAGTAACTCACACCCACCGAGAGCCAGGACATGGCATCCACCAGCAGGCCGACACCGGCCTCGTTGCTGGCGTTATTCACGTAATTGTGTGCCAGCCAACCGTCCAATTCGATGCGTTCCCAGACCCGACGGCGCAGACCCACTTCCAGCCGATAGCCGTTCTCGGTGGTAGTGGAGTTGAGGGCCTGGTCCCGGCGATTGAGGTACAGGATGTCGGTATAGACATCGGTCCGGTAGTCGATGCCGTCTTCGGCGGCGATGCCGAGATAGTAATCCTTGCTGCTGAGGCCGCCCGAGTATGTGGGTTTCTGGTAACCGGCCACACCCTGCACGGCGTCCATAAGGGAGTAGGACAGGTCGGCGAAGGCACTGCTGCCGCTTCCGCCGCTCTGGGGCATGACGGTCACGTGGCCCACGTCAAGGTAGTCATACTTGAAGTTGGGTGTGTCGGCGAGCGCCGGCAGTGGGGTCAGCAGCAGGCACAAGAGGGCGATGGATCTCACAGG
>DATBAJ010000008.1:0-17738 GCA_036271575.1 Gammaproteobacteria bacterium | reverse complement strand
GGCGGCAGCGACCTCCGGCGGCATGTACTTCTCATCGTGCTTGGCCAGCACCTCGTCGGCGGTGAAGGCACCGTCCGGGCCGAGGCTGCCATGCACCACGATGCCCTGTCCCTCCCGGAACAGGTCCGGCAGGATGCCGGTATAGGTGATGGGTACCGACTTCTGCATGTCTGTGAGGATGAAATGCACGGTCATGGTGCCGGAGACGCGCTGCACACTACCCATGGCTACCAGGCCGCCCATGCGGAACGCCCGTCCAGGTTCGGCCGCGCCGGCCGCCACTTGGCCGGGTGTGTAGTAATAGAGGATGTTCTTGCGGAAGGCGATGAGCCCCAACACCGTGGCGACAGCTACACCTGCCAGCACCACCAGCACCGCCAGCAAACGACGATAGCGGGTTGGGGTCATGGCTTCGCCGCTCCGTGCGCGCGAATCTCGGCCTTGAGCTGTCGCAAGCGCAGGCTGGGTGAGATGGCGTTCACCGCCACCACCACCACCGCTACGGCGTAGGCCGGCCATACGTAGACGGCGTAACCGCCCATGCTCAGGAATTCATGTAGCGACTTCATCTCAGCACTTCCATCGCCCAGGCGGCGTTGCGTTCGCGGGTAAGCACTTCGACCTGCACGCGCTTCAAGAGGCAGGCGCCGAACAGGAAGGTGAAACCCAGGATCATCAGCAGCAGTGGGATCAGCATGCTGGGGGCTATCTGCGCATCCTCGCCGAAGAATCGGGTGGAACCCTGGTGCAGGGAACTCCACCACACCACCGAGTAATGGATGATCGGCAGGTTCACTACCCCCACCAGGGCCAGCACAGCGGAAGCCCGATCGCCGCTGCGGGAGTCTTCATAGGCACGGCTTAAAGCGATGAAGCCCAGGTACAGGAACAGCAGGATCAACTCGGAGGTCAGGCGCGCATCCCACACCCAGAACGTGCCCCACATGGGTTTGCCCCATAGGGAACCGGTCACCAGCGCGAGCAAGGTGAACGACGCGCCGAGCGGCGCCGCCGCGGCCGCCACTGCATGGGCGAGCTTGAGGCGCCAGACCAGACCGACGGCGGATGCCAGCGCCAATAGCGAATAGCACAGCATGGAGAGGTAGGCGCTGGGGACGTGTATATAGATGATGCGGAAGCCATCGCCCTGCTGATAGTCCGGTGGCGAGGACCAGAGGCCGCCGTACAGACCGATGCCGATGAGCAACGCCGCCGTCCAGGCGAACCACGGCGCCAGCGACCCCGCCACGCGGTACAGGTACGGCGGTGAGGCGAAACGGTGAAACCAGGCCCAGCTGTGCTTATCCATCACGACTCCAGGCTCACCCGCACCGCGGCAGCGATAGCGAAGGGAGCCAGCGATATCCCGAGCACCATCATGGCGCCCAGCAGATACAACGCACCGGCGGGGTCTTCCGCGCGGGCCGCTTGCGCGGCGGCTTGTGCACCGAAGATTAACACCGGCACGGCCAGTGGCAGTACCAGAACCGGCATCAGCATGCCGCTCTGGCGCAGACCCACCGTGAGCGCGGCGCCCACGGCGCCAAGCAGACTCAGTATCGCGGTGCCCAGGAACAGGCTCAAGGCCAATGTGCCCATGGCCTCGCCCGGATAGTCCATCAGCAGACCCATCAACGGCGACAACAGGACGATGGGAAGACCCGTGGTGAGCCAGTGGCTGGCGACCCGCGCGAGCGCCACCAGCTCCAGTGGCATGGGACAGAGCGTGAGTTGTTCGAGGCTGCCATCGTCGAAGTCGCCCTTGAACAGTGTCTGTTGACCGATGAGCCCGGCCAACAGAGCTGCGACCCACACCACGCCGGGGCCGACGCTGCGCAACAGTTCCGGTTGTGGCGAGAGTCCCAAGGGGAACAACGCGGTCACCAGCACGAAGAAGATAGCCGGCATGGCGAGTTCGCCGCGCCGCCGGTAGGCGAGCCTGATATCCCGGCCCAGCAATGCGCCGAAAGGAGCGCTCATGCCGTCTGCCCCAGTTCCAGCTGCCGCAGCTTCACGCCTGCGATGGCGATCGGCTGATGGGTGACCAGGATCGCCATACCGCCGGCGGAGACGTGGGTCTTCAGGAGCCCTGCGACCAGTTCCACGCCGTCGTTGTCCAGGCTCGCGAGAGGTTCATCCAGCAACCAGAGTCGTGCACGGGCAGCGAGCAGCCGCGCAAGAGCCGCACGCCGCTTCTGGCCCATGGACAGAAGTGCCACCGGCCTATCCTTGAACCCCGCGATGCCGCAGCGCATCAAGGCCTGTTCCGCACTCACTTCCGTAGGCCGATGGGCGATGGTCCGATAGAAGGCGTAGTTCTCTTCGGGAGTGAGATGGGCCTTGAGCCCATTGTGATGGCCTATGTAGATGAGTTCGCTGAGATAGGCGGCGGAACGCCGGGCATCCTCACCGTTCCAGAGGACTTTCCCCTCGTCCAGGCGCCCGATGCCGGCCAGGGTCCGGATCAGGCTGGTCTTGCCCACTCCATTGGGCCCCGCAAGCTGCAGGATCGTGCCCGATCCCAGGTCGAAAGAAAGCTCCCGGCACAGGCAGCGGTCACCGCGCCAGAGACCGATGCCCCGGGCTTCGAACTCACTGCTCATGAATGGTGCCCAGGGCCGGACTCGAACCGGCACGACCGTTTCCAGTCGAGGGATTTTAAGTCCCTTGCGTCTACCAATTCCGCCACCCGGGCAGGGACAGGCGTGCCGGCACGCCACGTCGTGCGGCGGCTGGATTCCGGAATATAAAACGATAATTGGAGGCTAGGGTCGGAATCGAACCGGCGTACGCGGCTTTGCAGGCCGCTGCATGACCATTCTGCCACCTAGCCCACCTGGAAATCGTAAGGACGCCGGAAATCTACCATACAGGCGGGTGATTCCGGCTCCTTGCATCGAACATGCCGCCCAGAGGAGCCGGCTGTGGGGCGGCTCTTTTAAGGCTTTTCAGAACCCCGGGGGCGGCTGCCGAGGGGCTAAGGGTTTGGAGCGGGAAACGAGACTCGAACTCGCGACCTCAACCTTGGCAAGGTTGCGCTCTACCAACTGAGCTATTCCCGCGTAAGGCCGCCTATTTTAGGGCCATCCCCGGGGCTGTCAAGACGAATTCAGCCCTTCTTGAGTTCGGGCCAGGCTGCCAAGAGGTACATGAACATGGACCAGAGGGTGAGCCCAGCGGCCACCACCAGCATCCCGACCCCCAATCCATAGATATCCACGGGCCCCAGGGGGTATTGGAATAGCATCAGGCCGATGGCCAGCATCTGTACCGTGGTCTTGAGCTTGCCCACATAGGACACGGCTACGTGCTGCGGATGCCCCATCTCCGCCATCCATTCCCGCAGGGCGGAGATGGTGATCTCACGACCGACGATCACGACCACCGCGAGCGTCAACCACAGCCGCGGATCGTCCGAGAGCAACAACAGCAGCGCCGTGGTGACCATGAGCTTGTCGGCGACCGGATCGAGGAACTTGCCGAACGCGGAACTCTCGTTGAAACGGCGTGCGAGGTAACCGTCCAGCCAGTCGGTGATCCCGGCCAAGGCGAAGATCAGGCACGTGACCGGCGGCGACCAACTGTAAGGCAGGAAGAACACCAGCATCACCACCGGGATCATGGCGATGCGCGCGAGCGTCAGCAGGTTCGGCCAGTTGAGGATGACACCCATGCTTCACTCTTCGGCGTGGAAAAGACCGTAGATACGTCTGGCGAGTTCGCGGCTCACCCCCGGCACGCTGGCCAGGTCTTCGATGCCTGCACGGGTGATCCCCTGCAAGCCTCCGAAATGCTTCAGTAGCGCTTGCCGGCGCTTCGGCCCCAGACCCGGTACTTCCTCCAGCGGCGAGGTATTACGGGCCTTGGCGCGCCGCTGCCGGTGACCGGTGATGGCGAAACGGTGCGCCTCATCGCGGATCTGCTGTATCAGGTGCAGGGCCGGTGAGTCCGGAGGCAGTATAAGCGGGGCTTCCTTGCCCGACAAGAAAAGTTGCTCCACGCCCGGCCGGCGCGTGGGTCCCTTGGCCACCCCCACCAGCAACACGCCCTCGACCTGCAGTTCCTCCAGCACCTTCTCCGCCTCGTGCAGCTGACCCTTGCCGCCGTCGATGAGCAGCACGTCGGGCACCAATCCCTCGCCCTTCTTCAGGCGGGTGTAGCGGCGGGTCAGGGCTTGGCGCATGGCGCCGTAGTCGTCGCCGCCCTCCACCCCCTCGATGTTGAAACGCCGGTAGTCGGATTTGCGCGCGCCTTCGGTGTCGAACACCACGCAGGAGGCCACCGTGCCCTCGCCCATGGTGTGGCTGATGTCGAAGCATTCCAGGCGCTCCGGCATGCGCTCCATCTCCAGCACGTCCTGCAACGTCTCGAAACGTTTGCGCATGCCCGCATCCATGGCGAGCCTCAAGGCCAGCGCCTGCTCGGCGTTGACCCGCGCCATGTCCACGAGACGCCGGCGCTCACCGCGCACGGCATCCCGCACCGCGACTTCATGACCCGACTGGTTGCCGAGCGCCGCGGCCACGATGTCCGCGTCCTCGATGGGCTCGGCGAGCACGATGTCGGCGGGCACATCGCGGCCGAGATAGTACTGGGGCAGGAACGCACTCAGGAGTTCCGACGTGCTCTCCTCGCCGTTCACCCGCGGGTGGAATACCTGGTTGCCCAATTGCCTACCACTGCGCACGAACATCACGGTCACGCAGGCGGCACCGGCGCGGTTCGCCGCCGCCACCACATCGTAGTCCCCGCCTTCGCCCGAGATGTATTGGTGCTCGGCGGTGCGGCGCAGGCTCTGGATCTGGTCCCGGTATCGCGCCGCCAGTTCATAGTCGGTGCGTTCCGAAGCCTGCTCCATGCGCTGCACCATGGCATCCATGACCTCAGCGGTCTTGCCTTGCAGGAACAGCACTGCGTTGCCGCTGTCCCTGGCGTAGTCCTCGCGGTCGATGAGGCCCACGCAGGGCGCCGAGCAGCGCTTGATCTGGTATTGCAGGCAAGGCCGGCTGCGGTTCTTGAAGAAAGCGTCGTTGCACTGGCGCAGCTGGAACAGTTTCTGCAGCAGCACCACGCTCTCGCGCGCAGAATAGGCGCTGGGATAGGGCCCGAAATAACGGCCGCCCTCCCTGCGCCGGCCGCGGTACAGCATCAGCCGCGGGAACTCCGCGTCGTCCAGGCGGATGTAGGGATAGGTCTTGTCGTCGCGCAACACCACGTTGTAACGCGGACGGTGCTCCTTGATGAGGTTGTTCTCCAGCAGCAAGGCCTCGGTCTCGGTATGGGTCACCGTGACCTGCACGTCCGCGATCTGCCTGCGCATGACCAGCGTCTTGGGGTTAGCTTCGCTGGCGCGGAAGTAGGTCACCAGGCGCTTCTTGAGGTTGCGTGCCTTGCCGACGTAGAGGATCTCGCCCGTGGCACCCAGCATGCGGTATACGCCAGGCGCGCCGGTCACGGACTCCAGGAAACGTGACGCGTCGAAAGCCGGCGTGCTCATGGCAGGAGCGCCCTCGCCCGCTTCACCACTTTCTCGAACATGGCCGTCGTCAGGCGCCTGGTCTGGGTGTTGTAGCGGCTGCAATGGTAGGAATCCAGGAGCACGCGCCCGCCCGGCATCGCATGCTCCGCGCCGTGTCCGAACTTGTACTGGGACAGTTTCAAGCCGAAGGACTTGAGCACGGCGTTGTGGGCGATGAGCCCCAAGGCCAGCAACACCGTCCCCTCCCGGGTGGCGTGCAGTTCGGTGCTGATATACCTGTTGCAGCGGGCGATCTCATCCGGCTGGGGCTTGTTGGCGGGCGGCAGGCACTTCACTGCATTGGTGATGCGGCAGTCCTTCAGCTTGAGGCCGTCGTCGGGAGACGTCCCTTCCGCCTGGTTGGCGAAGCCGAACTTATGCAAGGTGGCGTACAGCAAGATGCCGGCGAAATCGCCGGTGAAGGGCCGGCCGGTGCGGTTGGCGCCGTGCATGCCCGGCGCGAGGCCCACCACGATGAGCCGGGCCCTGGGATCGCCGAAAGGCGGCACCGGCAGAGCGTAGTAATCGGGATGTTCCTTGCGCACATCCTTCAGGAAACCGGCCAGCCGCGGGCACAGTTTGCAGTGGATGTCGAAGACGGTATCGGCTTTCATGGACCGGGGCCGGGACGGGAGGCTCAGTAGAGTATGCGGTCCTTGGCTCAGGACGCGCCAGTGCCGCCAGCCTTCTCCTCGATCACACCGTAGCGCATGGCCAGGCGCGTCAGCTCCACGTCGTTGCCGACGCCGAGCTTCTCGAACAGCCGTGAGCGGTAGGTGCTCACGGTCTTGGGGCTCAAGTGCAGTTTGTCGGAGATATCCTGCACCGAATGGCCGCCCGTGGCCATGATCATGACCTGCATCTCCCGGGCCGAGAGCTGGTCGAAGGGTGAACCGCCGCTGCTGCGGTTCACCGCCTGCAGCGCCAGTTGCCGGGCGATCTCGGCGGCGATGTAACGCTCGCCGGCGTGCACGCGACGGATGGCGATGATGATCTCGTCTTCGGCGGAATCCTTGGTGAGGTAGCCCGAGGCGCCGGCTTCCATGAGCCGCATGGGGAAGGGTTCGGCGGTCTGGGCCGAGAGCACGATGACCCGCGCATCCGGCAGGCTCATGGCCAGCTTGCGGGTGGCTTCCAAGCCGCCGATGCCGGGCATCGAGACGTCCATGAGGATCACCTGGGGTTTCAGGGCGCGCGCCTGCTCCACCGCTTCCTCGCCAGTAGAGGCTTCGCCCAGGACGCGGATGTCAGCGGTCTTGTCCAGCATCAGCTTGATGCCGGTCCGGATCAGTTTGTGGTCATCCACCAGCAAGACGCCGATCATCCTCGCCCCCTTGGAGCCGCGTCGTTGCGGCTCGCACTACAGCTTAACATCCGCGGCCTCAATCCATGTGCTCGATGATGGCATCGCCGAATCCTGAGGTGCCGACCAGTTCCGCGCCCGGGATCAGGCTTTGCATCTTCTCCTCGACGTTCTTGCGTCCAGCGATCTCGCGCTTCGGCACGCGGATGGCTTCGCGCAACCGCGCCAGGTCGTAGGTCATGATCTTGGCGGCGATGGTGCGGCCCATGCCGTCGATGATGCGATCCGCCGCCTCGGTCCAGCCCAGGTATCGCAGCATCATCTCTGCCGACAATATCAGCGAACCGGGATTCACCCGGTCCTTGCCGGCGAATCCCGGTGCGGTGCCATGGGTCGCCTCGAACACGGCATAACCGTCGCCGATGTTGCCGCCCGGTGCGATGCCGATGCCGCCCACTTGGGCCGCCAGGGCATCGGAGATGTAGTCGCCGTTCAGGTTCAAGGTGGCGATCACGTCGTAGTCCTCCGGCCGCATCAGGATCTGCTGCAGGAAGTTGTCGGCGATCACGTCCTTGACCACGATCTCATTGCCGGTCTTGGGACTCTTGAAGGAACACCAGGGTCCGCCGTCGATGTCCACGGCGCCGAACTCTTCCTTGGCGGTCTGATAGCCCCACTTGCAGAAGGCGCCTTCCGTGAACTTCATGATGTTGCCCTTGTGCACCAGGGTCACTGAGGTACGATCGGTATCGATGGCATAGCGGATGGCTTTGCGCACCAGGCGCTGCGAGCCTTCCTTGGATACGGGCTTGACACCTATACCAGAGCTGGACGGGAAGCGGATGGCGGTGACGCCCATCTCGTACTGCATGTAGTTGATGATCTTGTGCACCTCGGGAGTGCCCGCGGCCCACTCGATGCCTGCGTAGATGTCCTCCGTGTTCTCGCGGAACACCACCATGTCCGTGAGCTCGGAATCCTTCATGGGCGTGGACACGCCGGGGAAGTAACGGATCGGCCGCACGCAGGCGTAGAGGTCCATGGTCTGGCGCATGGCCACATTCAGCGAACGGATGCCGCCGCCGGTGGGTGTGCCGAGCGGACCTTTGATGGAGACCACGTACTCACGCAGGGCCAACAGGGTCTCGTCCGGCAGGAAGCTGTCCTTGCCATAGAGCTTCAGCGCCTTCTCGCCGGCATAGACCTCCATCCATTCGATGCGGCGCTTGGTCCCGTAGGACTTCTGCACCGCGGCTTCCACCACCTTCTTCATCACCGGGGTGATGTCGATACCGATGCCGTCACCCTCGATGAACGGGATGATGGGCTGGTCAGGCACGCTGATGCTGGAATCCGGGTTGGTGCGGATGGGTTCGCCACCGGTGGGCGGCTTGATCTTGTCGAATTTCATGTGTCGCGGGTCAGGCCGGCACGCGGGAGCGCGTGCGGCGATTTTAACACCGCTTTATGACAAGAACCGGAGACGCACAGGCCGCCTGACTCCACGGCGGCCTGTGCAATAAACCAGCAGTGATTTAGCCGGCAGCTTTGAACTGCGCTTCTTCGGTCGACCCGGTCAGAGCCGCCAGGGACGATTGGCCGTTGGCGATCGCCTGGGTCACGGCGTCGAAATAGCCGGTACCCACTTCGCGCTGGTGGCGCGTAGCGCTGTAGCCTTCGGCCTCCGCCGCAAACTCCGCCTGCTGCAACTCCACATAGGCCGCCATCTGGCGCGCCTTGTAGTCGTTGGCCAGGGCGAACATGCCGTGGTTGAGCGAGTGGAAACCCGCCAGGGTGATGAACTGGAACTTGTAGCCCATGACACCCAGTTCGCGCTGGAACCTGGCGATGGTGGCGTCGTCCAGGTGCTTCTTCCAGTTGAAGGAAGGCGAGCAGTTATAGGCCAGCAGCTTGCCCGGATGGGCCTTGTGCAAGGCTTCGGCGAAACGCTTGGCCTGATCTATGTCCGGCTTGGAGGTCTCGCACCACACCAGGTCCGCGAAGGGTGCGTAGGCGATACCGCGGGCGATGGCCTGCTCGAGCCCCGCCTTCACCTCGAAGAAGCCCTCCACCGTGCGCTTGCCGGTGATGAACCCCTGGTCGCGAGTATCCACATCCGAGGTCAGGAGGTTGGCTGCATCGGCGTCGGTGCGTGCCACGATCAGGGTCGGTACGTCCATGACGTCGGCCGCGAGACGCGCTGCCGTGAGCTTGGCGACGGCCTCCTGTGTCGGCACCAGCACCTTGCCGCCCATGTGGCCGCACTTCTTGGCCGAAGCGAGCTGGTCCTCGAAGTGGACGCCAGCGGCTCCCGCTTCGATCATGCCTTTCATGAGTTCGAAGGCGTTGAGCACGCCACCGAAGCCAGCCTCCGCGTCCGCCACGATGGGCGCGTACACGTCGTCATGTTCGACGCCCTCAGAGGTGAGTATCTGATCCAGCCGCTGGAACGCATTGTTGATGCGCCGCACCAGGGTGGGCACCGCGTCCGCCGGATACAGGGATTGGTCGGGATACATCTGGCCGGCGGTATTGGAGTCCGCCGCCACCTGCCAGCCGGAGCAATAGATGGCCTTCAGACCCGCCTTCACCTGCTGCATGGCCTGGTTGCCGGTGAGCGCGCCCAGCGCGTTCACGAAGTCTTCCGTGTGCAGCAATCGCCACAGGCGCTCGGCGCCGTGACGCGCGAGGCTATGCTCGATGGGCAGGCTGCCGCGCAGCCTGGCCACGTCGGCGCCGCTGTAGCCACGCTCCACGCCCTTCCAGCGGGGATTGTCCCGCCAGTCCCGTTCCAGTTGTTCGGCTGTCTTGAGCGTGTTGCTGGCCATGATGATGACTCCCGGTTTATTCCAGATCGTTGTAGGCGACGGTGGTGAGGAATGGCTCGAGCCGCTCCGCATGAGTGAGGGTGCGGACCAGTTCCGCGGCACGGCGCACGTGGGCTTGCTGGGCTGGAGCAGCAGCCTGGGTCAGGCGCGCGCTTTGCTCGTCCAGCACCGCATCGATGCGTTTCCGGTCCAGGGGCGTGCCGTCGTCGAGCCGGGTTTCCTTGCGGTGCGACCACTGCCAGAGCTGGGTGCGGGCGATCTCGGCGGTGGCCGCGTCTTCCATGAGGTTGTGGATGGGTACACAGCCGTTGCCGGCGAGCCAGGCCGCCATATAGAGGATCGAGACCTCCACATTGTCCTCCACGCCCTTCCTGCTGATGCCGCCTTCCGGCACCGCCAGCAGCTGCGCGGCGCTGACCTTCACGTCCTCGCGGCGCTTCTCCAGTTGGTTCTTGCCTTGCAGGTGTTTATCGAAGATCTCCAGGGCGATGGGCACCAGCGCCGGATGTGCGACCCAGGTGCCGTCATGCCCGTCCCCCGCCTCGCGCTCCTTGTCGGCACGCACCTTGGCGAGCGCCGCCTGGTTCGCTGCTTCGTCGTTCTTGATGGGGATCTGCGCCGCCATGCCGCCCATGGCGAAAGCACCGCGGCTGTGGCAGGTCTTGATGAGCAGTTGTGAATAGGCGCGCATGCAGGGCGCGGTCATGGTCACGAGCCCGCGTTCCGGGAACACCCGTTCCTTGCGCGCATGCAGTTTCTTGATGAAGCTGAAGATGTAGTCCCAGCGGCCACAGTTGAGGCCGACGATGTGTGCCTTCAGCGCATACAGTATCTCGTCCATCTCGAAAGCGGCCGGCAAGGTCTCGATGAGGATGGTCACCTTCACGGTGCCGAAGGGCAGCTCAAGCGCCGATTCAGCACGGGTGATCACGTCTTCCCAGAGAGCGGCTTCCTCGGAAGACTCCATCTTGGGCAGGTAGTAATAAGGACCGGTGCCCCGCTCCTTCAACGCCGCGGCGTTGTGGAAGAGATAGAGACCGAAGTCGAACATCGCCGCCGGCACGGGCTCGCCGTCCAGCAATGCATGCTTCTCCAGCAGATGCCAGCCGCGTGGGCGAACCACCAGTACCGCTGGCTTGTCCTTGAGCTTGTATTGCTTGCCTTCCGGCGAGCTGAAACTGATGGTGCCGCGCACCGCATCCATCAGGTTCGCCTGGCCCTCCACCAGGTTCTGCCAGGTGGGAGCCAGGGAATCCTCGAAGTCCGCCATGAACACCCGTGCGCCTGAGTTCAGGGCATTGATGATCATCTTGCGTTCCACGGGACCGGTGATCTCCACGCGGCGGTCCATGAGGTCTGCCGGGATGTCCCCGACCCGCCAATCCGATTCACGGATTTTCTGCGTGTCTATCCGGAAGTCCGGCAACTCACCCGCATCGAAACGACCCTGGCGGGCCTCCCGCGCCTTCAGCAGTTCCTTGAGTCTGGGCTGGAAGCGATGGGCCAAGTCCGCCACGAAGGCCAAAGCCTTAGGCGTAAGTATCTCGGCCTGGCGCGGGGCCTCGCGACCCCGTATCTCAAGGGCCGAAAGACTGCTTTCCTGGACTTTACGGATGGCTGATTCCACTGAATTACCCGGTGAATCGTGGCTTTTCATGACCTTAGTCCCTCGTTTGCATATAAAGAAGACAATTGTTTCAATTTAATCCATTGGAAATTTCAATAATGTATGACCGGCCTACCTCGCCAATACCAGCATAACCGTCATGCTCAACTGCGGGCTTTCTGCCTCGCCGTGCAGCTGGGCAGCATCTCCAAGGCAGCGGAGAAGCTGGACCTCGCCCAGCCGACCGTGTCTTTGCAGATACAGGCGCTGGAACAGGAGCTGGGCGAGCTGCTATTGGAACGGCGCGGCCCCAAGATATCCCCGACTCCCGCCGGACTCGCTTTATTCGAACTGGCGCTGCCGCTGGTGCAGGGCATGGACACCCTGCCCCAGGCGCTGGCGGACAAGTTCGGCAAGTTGGATAGCGGCGAGATCAACATCGCCTGTGGCGAGTCCACCCTGCTGCATCTGTTGCCGCCGTACGTGCGCGAGTTCGCGCAAGCCTATCCCGGTATCCATCTCAGGCTGCACAACGTCACGGGCCGCAACGGGCTCGCCATGATCCGCGCCGACGAAGTGGACTTCGCCGTGGGTTCGATGCTGGAAGTCCCGGATGACGTCACCTATAAACCGCTCTTCAACTACGAGCCCATGCTCATCACCGCCATGGACCACCCGCTGGTGAAACTGGCCAGGGTCACGCTGGAAGACATCGCGCCTTATGGACTCATCCTGCCACCGCAGTTCCTCTCCACCCTGCGCCGTGTGAGCGAGGTGTTCCGCAAGCACGGACTCGAGTATAAGGTGCGCCTGGAGGTGGGTGGTTGGGAGGTGATCAAGCGTTACGTAGAGGAAGGATTGGGCATATCCATCGTCACCAGCATCTGCCTGCGCCAGAGCTACCGGCTGCGGGCGATCCCCATGAAGCAATATTTCCCCGAGCGGACCTACGGCGTGGTGCAACGGCGCGGCAAGTTCATGACACCCCAGGCCAAGCGCTTCATCGAATCTCTGGAAAACCCAGCGGCCGGTGCGCGGTGATCCTGCTGTTCAACAAACCTTTCGGCGTGCTCTGCCAGTTCACCGGCGAGGGCCGGGCCACGCTGGCGGACTATATAGACGTGAAGGCCGTATATCCGGCGGGCCGACTGGACACGGACAGCGAGGGGCTCCTGGTGCTCACCGATGACGGTCGCTTGCAGAACCGCATCAGCCATCCCCATCACAAGCTGCCGAAGACCTATCTCGCGCAGGTGGAAGGCGCCCCGGAGCCGGAAGCGCTGGAGCGTCTGACCAAGGGCGTCAAGCTGAACGATGGTCTGACCCTGCCCGCCCGCGCGCGTGCCGTCGCTGCACCGGAATGGCTCTGGGAACGGGATCCGCCCATCCGCTTTCGCAAGCGCGTAGCAGACTCCTGGATAGAACTCACTCTGCGAGAAGGTCGCAACCGGCAAGTGCGGCGCATGACCGCCGCGGTCGGACATCCGACCTTGCGCTTGATCCGCTGGGCGGTGGGAGACTGGAACCTGAAAGGGATCAAGCCGGGTGAGTACCGGCTAGTGAGCTGAATCGAAGCGACTACCGTTTGGTGCGCGCTACGATGCGCATAGCCATCTCCAGCGCTTGTTCGTAATTGAGGCGCGGGTCTACTTGGGATTTGTAAGCCCGCTCCAGATCGATCTCCGTGAGCCCGCGCGCACCGCCGGTGCATTCGGTCACGTCGTCGCCCGTCAGTTCGAAGTGCACGCCGCCCAAGTGGCTGTCCAGTTTCTCGTGCAAGGCGAAAGCAGTCTCAAGCTCGCTCAAGATATTTTCGAAGCGCCGGGTCTTGAGGCCGTTACTGGTGGATTCCGTGTTGCCGTGCATGGGATCGCAGACCCACAGCACTTTGCGCCCGCTCTTCTGCACCGCCTGCACTAAAGGCGGCAATTTCTCCGCGATGTGCTTCGCGCCGAAACGGTGGATGAAGGTGAGCCGGCCTGGCTCATCGTCCGGGTTCAGGGTCTCCATCAGCGCCAGCAGTCCGTCGGTGGTCATGGCCGGACCGACCTTCACCGCCAAGGGGTTGGCGATGCCGCGGAAATATTCCACGTGTGCGCCGCCCAATTCGGCAGTGCGCATGCCGATCCAGGGGTAATGGGTCGCCAGGTTGTACCAACGGCCGGTCTCCGCCACGAACTGGGTCTGGGCCTGCTCATATAAGAGATGCAGGCCTTCGTGGCTGGTGAAGAGGTCGATACGGCCGCTCTCTGCCAGGGTCTGGCCGGAGATGGTCTCCATGAAGGTCAGTGAATCCACGATGGACTGCACGATGCGCCGGTACTCCGCCTCCAGGGGCGAATGGCGCACGAAATCCAGGTCCCAGTACTCCGGGTGGTGCAGGTCGGCGAAACCGCCATCCACCATGGCACGCACGTAGTTGAGGGTCAGCGCGGCATGCTCGTAGCCGCGCAGCATCAGCTGCGGGTCCGGGGTGCGCTCCGCCAGGCTGAAACCGACCTGGTTGATGAGATCGCCACGGTAACTGGGCAAGCTCAGGCCCTCGCGGGTCTCCAGGTCCGTGGAGCGGGGCTTGGCGTACTGCCCCGCTAGGCGCCCGACGCGGATCACCCGTTTCTTCAGGCCATGCACCAGCACCAGGCTCATCTGCAACAGGATCTTGAGCTTGTTGGCGATGGGTTCGCCGGTGCAGTCATCGAAGCTCTCGGCGCAATCGCCGCCCTGCAACAGGAAGCGCTCGCCGCGCTGGGCGTCGGCGATCTGCTTGCGCAGCTTATCCACCTCGCCCCAGGTCACCAGCGGGGGCAAGTGGCGGATCTGCGCGATCACGCGCTCCACGGCGGCAACCTCCGGGTAAAGCGGTTGCTGGCCGGCGACGCGGCTGCGCCAGCTGTCAGGCTGCCAGGGATGCAGGAATTCGCGGTCCATAGGGCCCGCCATGCTACACGCCGCGCATGGCAGGGCCAAGCATGGGGTACGACGGACGCGCGGTTTGTGGCAAAATTACGCGCTTTTTAGCTGCTCATCCTCGAACCTGCGCCCGCAGCGCGCGGCGGGGCGCCTCGCAGGGGCGGCCCGGACCTACCAAGACATTCTTTTAGGAGTCTCGTCCATGCATCGCGTGCTCGTCCTCGGCGCCGGCAAGATCGGTTCCCTGCTCTCCGGCCTCCTGGCCTCCTCCGGCGACTATGAGATCAGCCTCGCTGATGCCAACGGCAAGGCCGCCGAGTCCGTGGCTGCCGGCCACAAGCAAGCGGGCATAACCATCAAGGCCTACCAGGTGGACGCCTCCAACCAGGCCGCCCTGGAGACGCACCTCAAGGCCCATCCTGCCGATGCCGTGATCTCGAGCCTGCCCTACTTCTGCAACCCGCCGGTGGCCGAGGTGGCCCGCAAGCTCGACATGCACTACTTCGACCTCACCGAGGACGTGGAAGTGACCCGCGCCGTCACCAAGACCGCCCAGGGTGCCAAGACCACCTTCGCGCCCCAGTGCGGCCTTGCGCCGGGCTTCATCAGCATCGCCGCCAACGAATTGATGCGCCACTTCGACGAGATCCACGACGTGAAGCTGCGCGTGGGCGCGCTACCCCAGAACCCTGGCAACATGACCAAGTATTCGCTGACCTGGTCGTCTGACGGCGTCATCAACGAATACGGCAATACCTGCTACGGCATCGTGAACGGCAAGGAAGCGGCGCTGATGCCGCTCGAAGGCCTGGAGACCATCCAGCTGGAAGGCAAGCTCTATGAGGCCTTCAACACCTCGGGTGGTCTGGGCTCGCTCGCCGAGACCTATGCCGGCAAGGTGCGCAACATGACCTACAAGACCATGCGCTACCCCGGTCACTGCGAGGTGATGCGCCTCCTGATGAACGATCTCGGCATGAACCAGGACCGCGACACCCTGAAGCGCATCCTGGAGCGCGCGGTGCCGCGCACCGTGCAGGACGTGGTGCTGATCTACGTGTCCGTGAGCGGCAAGCAACACGGCAAGTTCATGGAAGAGAGCTATGCCAACGCGGTGTACCCGCAGGAGATCGCCGGGCACCTGTGGTCCGCGATCCAGGTGACCACCAGTGCCGGCATCGCCGCGGTGGTGGATCTGGTGTTGAAAGACCCCACCAAGTATCAGGGCTTGGTCATGCAGGAACGCTTCAGTCTCACCGATGTACTCAGCAACCGCTTCGGCAAGGCCTACGCCCAGGCCGAGACCGCGGAACTCTCGGCGCGCAAGGTGCGCACCGGCGAGGCCGCCAAGCAGTTCGTGGCCTAAGGAGAAATACGTGGCCGACATCCAGAAGATACTCACGAGCCTGGGCCTGACCCAGGACAACGCCGGCACCTGGACTGCTACCGGCGGCTGGCGCAAGAGCAGCGGCGGCAAGGTCATCGAGTCCATCAACCCGGCCACGGGCCAGGTGCTCGCCAAGGTGCATTGCGCGACCGAAGCAGATTACGAGCAGGTCATGAAGGACGCAGAAGCCGCCTTCAAGATATGGCGCGAAGTGCCGGCACCCAAGCGCGGCGAAGCCGTGCGCCTGGTGGGCGACGAGCTGCGCAAACACAAGGATGCCCTGGGCAGCCTGGTTTCCCTGGAGATGGGCAAGATCAAGCCCGAGGGCGACGGCGAAGTGCAGGAGATGATCGACATCGCCGACTTCGCGGTGGGCCAGTCCCGCATGCTCTACGGCCGCACCATGCATTCCGAACGGGTCCGGCACCGCATGGCCGAGCAATGGCATCCGCTGGGCGTGGTGGGCGTGATCTCCGCCTTCAACTTCCCGGTGGCGGTGTGGTCCTGGAACGCCTTCATCGCCGCCATCTGCGGCGACATCACGGTATGGAAGCCCTCGCCCCGCACCCCGCTCTGCGCCATCGCGGTGCAGATGATCGCCAACAAGGTGCTGGAACGCCACGGCTATCCGGCGATCTTCTCCCTGTTCATCGACGGTGACAACCGTCTGGCCGAGCGCTTCGTCAAGGACGAGCGCGTGGCCCTGGTCTCTTTCACCGGCTCGACGGCCATCGGCCGCAAAGTGGGCGAGATGGTCGCCAACCGCATGGGCAAGTCCCTGCTGGAACTGGGCGGCAACAACGCCATCATCGTGGATGAGACCGCGGAACTGAAGCTGGTGATACCGGCCGTGGTATTCGGTTCCGTGGGTACTGCCGGCCAGCGCTGCACCACCACCCGCCGGCTGATCGTCCATGAGTCCATCGTGGAGAGCCTGACCCAGAAGCTGGTGGCGGCCTACAAGCAGGTACGTATCGGCGATCCGCTGGACGCCGACACGCTGATGGGCCCGCTCTGCAGCCAGGACGCGGTGAATCGCTACGAGAGTGCCATCGCAGCCGTGGCCAAGGTCGGCGGCAAGCTCTTGTGCGGTGGCAAGAAGCTGGACCGCCCGGGCTTCTTCGTGGAACCCGCCATCGTGCGTGCGGACAACTCCTGGGACATCGTCAAATCCGAGACCTTCGCACCCATCCTCTACGTGATGTCCTACAAGAGCCTGGATGAGGCCATCCGCATGCACAACGACGTGCCCCAGGGCCTGTCCTCCTCCATCTTCACCAGCAGCGTGAAGAACGCCGAGTACTTCCTCTCGGCCCTGGGCAGCGACTGTGGTATCGCCAACGTGAACATCGGCACCTCCGGCGCCGAGATCGGCGGGGCCTTCGGCGGCGAGAAGGAGACCGGCGGCGGCCGCGAGTCCGGCTCCGACGCCTGGAAGCAGTACATGCGCCGCCAGACCAATACCCTCAACTGGTCCGACTCCCTACCCCTGGCCCAAGGCATCAAGTTCGATTTGGGTTAAATGGTCGTCCGACAGACTTGAGTGATAATGGAATACGCCGCGCACCTGCGCGGCGTCTTTCTATCTACGGAGCTGCTGCGTGCTGAACCTGGATCTCTTGCTGCTCGCCATCCTGCAGGGCATCACCGAACTCTTCCCCATCAGCAGCCTCGGTCACAGCGTGCTGGTGCCGGCGCTCCTGCACTGGCCTATCGATCGCGACGCGTCCTGGTTCCTGCCCTACATCGTGGTGCTGCACCTCGGCACCGCCGCCGCGCTGTTCGTGTATTTCTGGAAGGACTGGCTCTCGCTCTTGAGCGGCACCGTGGCGGCCCGTGGCAGCATCAAGGATCCTCAGGCACGCCTCTTCTGGCTGCTGGTCTGTGGCACCGTGCCGGCGGCTTTGCTGGGCCTGTTGCTGGAACACTGGATCAAGGGTTTGTTCACCGGCTTCGCGGTGGCGGCGGTGTTCCTCATGATCAACGGGGTATTGTTGCTGGCGGGCGATCGCTTGAAATCACGGGCTGCATCCCAGACACCCCAGTCCTTGAGCTGGACCAAGGCATTCCTGATCGGCTGCGCCCAGGCCTTGGCGCTCGTCCCCGGCATCTCCCGCTCCGGCGTGACGCTGGTGGCGGGCCTCATGGGCGGACTCGACTACGCTGCGTCCGCACGTTTCTCTTTC
>DATBAJ010000007.1:0-18192 GCA_036271575.1 Gammaproteobacteria bacterium | reverse complement strand
GATCGCCGTGACGGGCCAGGCCGCGACGGTGCTGCGCGCCGAAGCTACGCGTTCGCAGATCATCCACTGCGCCGGGATGACGGCCTTGCCGTCGCCGGACGCGGGCGGACTTCCCGCCTGGCGCGGTATCGCCGAGTTCCTACTCACCAAGGACGGGGATTGGCGTCGCCGGCTGGACAAGAAACAAGGCACACCGCCGGAAGAAGCGGCCCTCAAGGCCCGCGGCATGGAATTGCTGCAACAAGTGGAAAGTGAGGAAACGCTGCGCCTGGTCTTGGCGGCGGTGCCCCAGTTGCCAGAGCCCCATTATAGCGACGCGCAATGGCGGGTGATGGAGGCGCTGCTGCGGCTCTTGCCGCTGGCGGCCGCGCAGCTGGGACTGGTGTTCGCGGAGCGGGGCGAAGTGGATTTCGCCGAGGTGGCATCGGGTGCCTTGCGAGCGCTCGGGGAACCGGAAGAGCCGACGGATCTGGCGCTGGCCCTGGATTACCGCTTGCGCCACTTGCTGGTGGATGAGTTCCAGGACACCTCCGTGAACCAGTTCCTGCTCCTGGAACGGCTCACCCAGGGTTGGCAGGTCGGAGATGGCCGCAGCCTGTTCCTGGTGGGAGACCCGGCGCAGTCCATATATAGGTTCCGGGAGGCAGAGGTGGGCCTGTTCCTGCGGGCCTGGCAGCAGGGTCTGGGCGGCATCCCGTTGCAGCCGTTGCAACTCAAGGCCAACTTCCGTTCGCGCCCAGCCTTGGTGGACTGGTGCAACCGGGCTTTCCTGCCGGCGTTCCCCCCGGCGGCGGAAGTGGGCAGCGGCGCCGTACCCTACGTGACCTCAGAGGCGCGGCGCGAGGCTGGGCTGGGCGCGGCGGTGACAGTGCACGCCTTCGTCAAGAGCACAGCGGACGACAGCCGCGATGCACAAGCCCGCAGGATGATCGAGATCATCGAAGCCGCGCAGGCCGCCGATCCCGGTGCCCGCATCGCGGTGCTGGCGCGGGCCAAGAGCCATCTCGCCCACTGCGTGCGTCTCCTGCGGCGGCGGCAGGTGCATTTCCAGGCGGTGGAGATCGAAACCCTGGGGCAGCGGCCGGTAGTGCAGGACCTGATGGCGCTGACCCGTGCGCTCACTCACCCGGCGGACCGCACTGCCTGGCTCGGCGTGCTGCGCGCGCCCTGGTGCGGCCTGAGTCTCGCGGAGCTGCACGCGCTCGCGGCCCATGATCAGGATGCGACGCTGCCGGCACTGATGCGCGATGCCGATGAGTTGGCCCGCACCAACCCGCGCTTCGCCCGCAGCCGTGAGGTATTGCTGGACGCGGCGCGCGCACGCGGCAGCCTGCGCCAACAAGTTGAACGGGTCTGGCTCGGGCTCGATGGGCCGGCGGCGCTGGCGGACGAGGAAGCCCTGGCGGATGCGGAAGCCTATCTCGAACTGCTGGAAGGATTGGATGAGGGCGGCGCGCTGCCGAGCGTCGCCGAACTGGAGCGGCGGCTCGGCGTGCTGTTCGCCGAGGCGGATCCGGAAGCGGATGGCCGCGTGCAGCTCATGACCATCCATAAGTCGAAAGGTCTGGAGTTCGAAGTGGTGGTGCTGCCGGCCTTGGATGCCTGGGCACGCGGCGATGATCCCGATCTCCTGGTGTGGCTGGAACGGCCGCGTGTGGATCGGGACGCAGACCTGCTGCTGGCTCCATTGGATGCGCCGGGCGCTGACAGGGATCCTCTCTACGCCTGGGTGCGTGAGCTCAGGCGTGAGCAGCATGCCCTCGAGACCACGCGCGTGCTGTACGTGGCGGCGACCCGGGCTCGCGAGCAGTTGCATCTCCTGGGCGCGGTGGCGGTCAAGCAGGAGGATCAAGCCCTCGTGCCGGTGATGCCGCGCAATGGTTCACTGCTGTCTCTGCTGTGGCCGACGCTGAGGGAAGAATTCGAACAGACGGTGACGCAGGACAGGCCTGCCGTCGCGGCGGCCGCTGCGGCTGAAGCGCCGCAGTTCACGCGCCTGAAGCGCGATTGGTCGGCACCCGCGCCGGTTGCCGAGGTCCGCTGGCGAGGCGGCACGGCGCTCGCTGCCGACCAAAGCGACCTGGAGTTCCTGTGGGTGGGCGAGACCTTAAGACATGTAGGCACCGTGGTGCACCGGCTGCTGCAACGCATCGCCGAGGAAGGCCTCGCCCATTGGGACGGGGCGCGGCGTGAACAGGTGAGACCGCTGCTGCGGCAACTGCTGATGCAGGCCGGCGTGCGCGAGGATGAGCTGGACGGTGCGCTCAGGGACACGCTCACGGCGCTGGACAATACCCTGGCGGACGAACGTGGCCGCTGGTTGCTTGACGGCGGTCATGCGGAGTCACGCTGTGAGTACAGCCTGAGCGAGATCCGCCAAGGACGACTGGAGCGCCGCATCATCGACCGTACTTTCGTGGATGCGGAGGGCGTGCGCTGGATAGTCGACTACAAGACCAGCCGCCATTCCGGCACGGATGTCGATGCGTTCCTCGAGCAGGAGCGGTCGCGTTACGCGCCGCAACTGGAACGATACGCATTCCTGATGAGAGGGCTGGAAGCGCGGCGTGTTAAAGTGGCGCTGTATTTCCCGCTCCTGCAACGCTTCCTCTCCTGGGAACCCGTGAATGGCCCAGAGCCTTGAAAACCGCCTGGTGGTGGCCATCTCCTCGCGGGCTCTCTTCGACCTGGAGGAGAGCCATCGCATCTTCACGACTGAGGGCCTGGAGGCTTACTCCCGTTATCAGATCCAGCACGAGGACGTGGTGCTGGAGCCGGGCGTGGCCTATGCACTGGTGCAGAAGCTGCTGCGGCTGAACCAGGGGGCAGCGAAGCGGGTCGAGGTGATCCTGCTCTCCCACAACAGCGCCGACACCGGACTGCGCGTGTTCAATTCCATCCAGCGTCACCGCCTCGACATCCAGCTCGCGGCCTTCACCAACGGCGCCTCACCCTGGCGCTACATCGAGCCTTTCAGCGCCGACCTGTTCCTCTCGGCAGAGGCTGCGGACGTGGTCAAGGCGCTGGATGCGGGCTACGCGGCAGCGGCCATCGTCCCCTCCCAGGTCACGGCGCGCAAGGATCAGGAACTGCGCATCGCCTTCGACGGCGACGCGGTACTGTTCTCCGATGAGGCGGAACGGGTGTTCCAGGAGCAGGGCTTGGAGGCCTTCGCCGCGAGCGAGCAGGCCCAGGCTCGCGAGCCCCTGAGCGGCGGCCCGTTCAAGAATTTCCTGGCAGCCTTGCACCGCATCCAGTCCGAATACCCCGTGGAGCAGGCGCCGATACGCACGGCGCTGGTCACGGCGCGCTCGGCACCGGCCCATGAGCGGGTGATCCGCACTCTGCGAGCCTGGAACATCCGCATCGATGAAGCCCTGTTCCTGGGGGGATTGCCCAAGGGCGAGTTCCTGAAGACCTTCGGTGCGGATATATTCTTCGACGATCAGAAAGGCCACGTGGAGGCGGCGGCGGACCACGTCGCGACCGGCCACGTGCCGCACGGCATCAGCAACCGGAAGGGACACTGATCATGGCGGGCGTGTTCGGCGACATCCAGGATGTGATGCGCTTGATCAGGACCTACCCTCTATATGGATCACCCCTGGACCGGGGCCGCGCCGTGGGCCGCTTCCTCAGCTGGCAGGTGTTGGGAAGGCTCAACCCGGACGGCCTGGACATGCCGTTCATCAACGGCACGCGCCTGCGGGTGAAAAGGCGCCTGGGCGGGCGCCTGCACTACGTGCTGGGCCTCGCGGAGCCGGACGACATGGCTTTCGTCGCGCATCTGCTGCGCCAGGGCGAGGTGTTCGCGGACGTGGGGGCCAACATCGGCGCCTACACGGTGATGGCAGCAGCCGGCGCGCTGGCCCGCTGCGTGGCCTTCGAACCGGTGGAGCGGGCCCGATCCTATCTGCGGGAGAACGTGGACCTGAATGAGTTGCAGGCCCTGGTCGAGGTGCAGGGCACCGCGGTGGGATCGAAGGCGGGCACACTGACGCTGACCGCCGGCATGGGCGAGATCAACCACGTGCTGCGGGAGGGCGAGAGCGCTGAATCGGTGCAGGTGCCGATGGTGAGCCTGGACGGGTTCTTCACGGATCGCGCGCCGCCCACGCTCATCAAGATAGACGTGGAAGGTTTCGAGAGCGAGGTGGTCCGCGGCGCCCGCGACCTGTTGCGACGCCGTGAGCCGCTGGCGCTGTTGATCGAGCTGGCCGGCCATGGCGCCCAGTATGGTTATGATGAGGCGGCGCTCAAGCAGGAGATGCAGGACCATGGTTACACGGCCTGCACCTACATGGCGCGCGAACGCCGCTTGAGCCCGGTGCAGTCCGCCGCCGGGCAGTCGTACAACCTGCTGTTCGTGCGCGACATCGACGCGGCGCGGCGGCGCCTGGAATCCGCCGAAGCTTTCAGGCTCGGCAAACACAGGATCTGAAGGATGGCGATGCAAAAAGAACACGAGGCCTGGCACGAGGAGAAGCAGTCGGCTTTCCTGTACCGGGTGGTGGCGGACTGCGAACGCGCGCCGGAACTCAAGGTCATGTTCATGAAGCTGGCGGACGCGGCGGATGCCCAGGCCCAGACCTGGCAGAAGATCGCTGCGCAGAACGGAGTGACGCTGCCGACGCGCTTCGAGCCGGAGGTGCGCGCACGTATCGTGGCGCACATGGTCAAACACCTGGGGCCGGAGCGCATGCTGCCGGTGCTGGCGGCAATGAAGGTGCGCGGTCTTTCGGCCTATACCCACGGTGCACCGGGCGGCCATGCCGCGCCGACGGTCGGCCAACAGGAGTTTCGTCACAGGCGTATGGGCAGCAGCGGCAGTTTCCGCGCCGCCGTGTTCGGCGTGAACGACGGGCTCGTGTCCAACGCCAGCCTGATACTGGGCATGGCCGGCGCTTCTTTGGGCCAGCCTGTGATCCTCCTGGCGGGGGTGGCGGGCATGTTGGCGGGCGCAGCCTCCATGGCGGCAGGCGAATACGTCTCCATGCGCTCACAACGGGAGATGTTCGAGTACCAGATAGGTCTCGAACAACAGGAGCTGAACACCTATCCCGAGGAGGAAGCGGAGGAGCTGGCGCTGATCTACGAGGCGCGCGGCATCCCGGCGGGAGATGCGAAGCGGCTCTCGGACTTGGTAATCAGCGACCCGAGCCGGGCACTGGATACCCTGGCGCGAGAGGAACTGGGCTTGAACCCCCATGAACTGGGGTCACCCTGGGGCGCGGCCATCGCTTCCTTCGTGGCCTTCGCGCTTGGCGCGGCCATCCCCATGCTGCCGTTCCTGTGGCGTGACGCGAGCCACAGCTTGAGTATCTCCATCGGCCTCACCCTGGCGGGGCTCTTCGCAACGGGTTCGGTGGTGAGCCTGTTCACCGGGCGCTCGCCCTGGTGGAGCGGGCTGCGTATGCTGTCGATCGGCGCGGCTGCCGGCGGCGCGACCTTCCTGGTGGGACACTTGTTCGGCGTGATGCAGGGTTGAACCGATGAACGATTACGGCACTTTCTATCACAGCACCGCGCGGCGCCAGTATGCGATCAAGATATGGTTGCGCGAGTTCTTCGCTACCTGGAAACAGCCCCATGCCCTCGCGGCATTGCTGGACGAGCTGCCGCGCGGCGCAAGAGTGCTGGATGTAGGCTCAGGCCAGGGTTCACTGCCGGAGAAGCTCGCTCAGTACCGTCCTGATCTGGAGATCGTGGCCTTCGATCTCGCGCCGGCGGGGCAGGGGCGTGGCTACGCGTGGGTGGCGGGGGACGCCTGCAGGCTTCCGTTCCAGGACGGCCGCTTCCAGCTGGTGTTGTGCCGGCATGTGATCGAACACATACCCGAAGCGATGCGCATGGTGCATGAGCTGGAACGAGTACTGGCCGTCGACGGACGTCTCTATCTGGATTGCCCAGACGTGCGCAGCGCCATGTCCTGGTCACCGCTCAATTTCTGGGAAGATCCCACCCACTTGCGACCCTACACGCCGGCGGGGCTGCAAAGGGTATTCGAGTTAGGTGGCATGACTGCACTGAAGACAGGCCGGGTGAGAGATTGGCGCCTGGTGTTGTTTGGCGTCTTCTACCTGCCGGTCGCGGTGGTTGCCAGAGACCGATTCTTCCGCCGGCACTGGCTCGCCAACTTGTTCGGGATCTTCATCTACGGCGTCGCTGCGAAGCGCCGCGTCCCGCTCAAGGCGGCTGAAGCTGTCCCTGACGCTGGGCGCGGATCGCGTCCCAGACGGGGTCCTCGTCGCGCAACACGCGCATGATGTTCTCGTGCACCCGGTGGCGGAAGACACCACTGGGGGTGGGCGTCTCCACGGCTAGCGCCACCCGCGAGATGTTCCGCGTCGCTCTCAGGGGCTTGGGCTGCGGCGGCAGGTAGAAGGCGTTGGTGCGGTCGGCGGTGCCGGAATCCGTGGTCTGGACGAAGAAGGGCACGAACACGCTGCCGACGGTGCCGAGTGCCTGATAGTCGCCGATGAACAACCCCTCCGCGTCGGGCGCCAATGCCATGTCGAAGGGTCCGCTGATGTGCTGTTCGCTCCAATGGGTGCCGTCGGTGGACGAGATGAACCAGTAGTCGGTGGGCAGGTCCGGGCCCGGCGTGTCGTGGCGGAAGTCGAAATAGCTCACGCCGACGGTACCGTCGGCGAGGATCGCCACGGAAGGCGTGAAAGCCGGCGTGCCGTGCACTGAGTTGATCTCCGTCGGTTTGGTCCAGTGCGCCCCATCATCCTGGGAACTCACGTAGGCGATACCGTCGTGGTTGCCGTTGCTGAAGCGCCCGTCTTCCCACACCACCGCCAGCATGCCGCCGGGCCCGGCCGCCATCTGCGGCAAGCCGGAGCCGGAACGGATCGGCTGACCGGTGGTGGGATCGGCAGCGCCCACCGCCATGTTGGCGGCAATGGTGATCGGCGCCGACCAGGTGGCGCCATGATCCGTGGAGGTGATCATGCGCAGGGTCGACGCGGAATCGGTGTTGCCGGAGGTGTTGTCGATCTCCTCGAAGACATCCACCACGGTGCCGTCCGAGGCGACCACGACTTCGTTGCCAAGGGTCTGGTTGTTGACGCCGGGATCGTAGATGGCGGTGGCGGGTTCCCAGCTGTTCCCGCCGTCCAGGGTGCGGGCGAGCATGGCGGCGCCGTGGTTACCGGTCGTGAGCCGGTCCCATACCGCGTACACGAAGTGCGAGTCGGTGGGATCGGCGGTGATGCTCTCCTTGTCGTTGAAGGCGCCGGCACCGTCCTTGATGAGCGTCGCCGCATCGCTCCAGGTGGCGCCGCCGTCGGTGGAGCGGCTCACCAGCACGCCGCCGCTGGAGCCGGGTTGCAGGGTATCGCCGGTGAAGGAGATGGAGATCACGTAGGCGTCGCCGTTAGGCGCGAAACTGACCCAGGGATCCGAGGCGCGGCCGAAGTCGCCGCCGTTGGCGGCGGTGCCGCCGGCGCAGACCGACAGCGGCAGGGTGTGTTCTTTCCAGGTCTTGCCCCCATCCATCGAGGAACCTGCCACCAGGCCGTGGGCGCCGCCGGTGGCCCAGCGGTCCTGCTGCCAGGCGCCGATCAGGTTCGAGGGATTGTTGGGGTTGATGGCGATGTACGGCTCGACCTCGGCATCCTCGAAGGACGTGCCGCCCGCGCCGCCGCAGCCGGCTGCGTAGGGCGAGGCTTTCGAGACCTGCACCAGGCTGCTGCTGGGCGGCCCGAGCGTGGCTTCACTCGGGGTGCTGCCCGACGAGGAGCCGCCGCCGCAGGCGGACAGGACGAGAGCAAGCAGGGCGGCGGGGGCGAAGCTGTTGCGCATGTTCATGAGGCACCGCGGATGATCCGACCATTCCTATATAGCACGCCGTTTGCCGCAGTGTGGCTTCCAATCTGAATCAAATCTGAGCGCGCAAGAAAACACGGCGGGAACTCGATAGAGCACGACGGGCCCATAAAAGAGAACGGCGGGAACTCGATAGAGCAGAACGGGCCCGCAAAAGAGGACGGCGGGCCCTGGGGGGGGTCCGCCGTCCGGTCCTGGCGCTTCTGGTCCGGGCGCTTACCAGATCACGCAACGGTCTTTGTTGACCATGGGGCTGCCGTCCGGCGCGTGGAAGGTCTGCTGGAACTGCGGCATGTTGGCGAGCGTGCCGTTCACGCGGTACATGCCCGGCGGATGAGGGTCGATGGTGACGCGGCGCACCTGCTCTTCCGGACGCACGCTCTCGGCCCACACATGGGCCGCGCCGAGGAAGAACTGCTGGTCAGGCGTGAAACCATCGATGGTCTTGGCCTGCTTGTAGTCCTTGGAAGCATGGAAGGCACGCCAGGCCAGCGTCAGGCCGCCCAGGTCCGCGGTGGCTTCGCCGGTGATCAGGTGGCCCTGCACATGAGCACCATTCGCCACGGTGTACTGCGAGAAATGATCCGAGATGCAGTCGGTGGCCGCGTGGAATTTCTTGAAGTCGTCTTCGGTCCACCAGCCCGAGCCCGACATCAGGTTGCCCTGGGGGTCGAAGCGGGCGCCCTGGTCATCGAAGCCGTGGGTCATCTCATGGCCCATGACGAAGCCAAGTGCACCGTAGTTGACGGCAAGAGGCGCCTTGGGGTCGAAGAACGGCGGCTGCAGGATGCCGGCCGGGAAGTTGATGTTGTTGCGCTGGGCGCTGTAGTAGGCATTGACCTCCTGCGGGATCATGCCCCACTCGTCCTTGTCCACCGGCTTGCCGATCTTGGCAAGCTCGCGCTTCTGCTCGAACTCGTTGGCGCGCATCACGTTCTGCACGTAGCTATCGCGCTTGACGGCGAGTTTGTCGTACTTACGCCAGTGGTCCGGGTAGCCGATACGCTCTTCCATGAGATCGAGCTTGTGGATCGCCGCTTTGCGGGTCTCGGGCGACATCCAGGACAGGGTGCTGAGGTCATCTTTCAGCGCGGCGCGGATGCCGTGCAGTATGCCCAGCACCTGCAGCTTGGAGGAGGGCGGGAACTTCTCCTTCACGTAGAGACGGCCGGTGGCGAAGCCCATGGCGTCGTCCTCGGTGGAGACCACGCGCTGCCAGCGCGGCAGCAGTTCCTTCGCGCCGGTAAGGGCCGAGCGCATGGCGAAGTCCTCATCCACGAAAGCCTTGGGCAGGTAGGCGGCGAAGGCGGCCACCGTGTGCCAGCGCAGATAGGTCTTCCAGTCATCCAGCGACACCGAGCCGAGGTCGCTGTCCAGCTTGGTGAAGAAACCCGGTGTGGCCAGGTCGATGCCGGTGATATCCGGATGTCCCACGTCGGCGAAGAAGCCCTTCCAGGAGAAATCCGGGGTGGCCTTGTCGAGTTGCGTGAGGTCCATCGGGTGATAGATGTTGCTGGGATCGCGCGTCTCGACCCGCGACATGGCGGCCTCGGCGAGCCCGGTCTCGATGCCCATGACGGTCTTGGCCTCGGCGTCGGCCTTGGCCGCAGGATCGCCCAGCAACTGCATCATCTTGGAGACGTGCGTGAGGTAGGCATCGCGGAACTTCTGGAATTGAGCGGCCTGCACAAGACAGGCGTCATAGGCGGCCTTGGAGGCGGCAGCGGCGGTGGAGGCTGCGGACGCCGGCGTGCCGGAAGCGGCAGCCTTGGCGACAGCGGCGGCAGGCGCGGTGGGCGTCACGCACTTGTCGGCGGTCTTCAGGTAGTAGTCGCGATCCGGCAGCCCGAGTCCGCCCTGGAAGGCGATACCGATGACCTTGGTGCTGTCCTTGAAGTCCTGTATCTGGCCGAAGCTGAACATGGCGTCCACGCCGATCATCTGCAGATCCGCGACTTCCTTCTGCAGGGAGGCCTGGTCATGGATCGCATCGATGGCATCGAACTCGGGTTGCAGGGGCTTGGCGCCGGCCTTCTCGATGCCGGCCTCGTCCATGCCGGTGGCGTAGAAGTCACCGGCTTTCTGTTCGACGCTGCCCGCCTTGTGCTTGGCCTTGGCTTCCTTCTCCAGGATGTCGTTTACCGTCTGCTGGTTCTGCTTGATGAGCACGTTGAACGTGCCCCAGCGTGAGTAAGCGGGCGGGATCGGGTTGTTCTGCTTCCAGCCGCCGTTGGCGTAGCTGAAGAAATCGGTGGTGGGATCCACGCTCTTGTCGAGCCAGTCCGTGTGCAAGCCTTCGCTGCCGATCCCGGTGGCAGCCAGCGCGCCGAGCGAGACGGCGCATAGCGCCAGGAACAGATGTCTGCGTTGCATGATCCGAACCTCCTACACTTATATAGTCGTTACGATAGAACCCCGAGGGTCCCGGGCCGCCAAGAAGCCCGGGCCGGGAACCGGATGATACTATCCGGACGCCTTCACGTCTGACGTCCCGGGGGGCCAAAGGGTTCCAGGGTCTTTTGGTCATAATCCAGCCAGGAGAAGACGCATGTCCCGGACTCGTTATCTCGTTCCCCTGATGTTGGCCCTCGCTACGGTGAATGCTGCGGCCCATGCCGCCGGCCCCATCGCCCTCGACGTGGACCTGAGGGACGCAGGCCGGCAATTGTTCCACAGCCACGAGGTGATCCCGGTACAGCCGGGCGCGCTCACTCTGTATTACCCCAAGTGGATCCCCGGCGAGCACTCACCGAGCGGTCCCCTGGAGAACCTGGCGGGGCTCAAGATCATGGCGGGCGGCAAGCAGTTGGCCTGGCGTCGCGACCTCAAGGAGATGTGGGCCATCCACCTGGATGTGCCGCAGGGTGCCGCGAGCCTGGATGTGAGCTTCGACTTCCTGTCGCCGGATTCCGGCGGTGAGTTCGGCCAGAGCGTGTCGGCGACACCGGACATCGCGGACCTGGAATGGAACCAGGTGCTCCTGTACCCCGCAGGCGCGGCTTCGAAGGACTTAAGCTTCCAGCCCAGCGTGAAGCTGCCGACGGGCTGGCATTTCGCCACCGCCCTGGAGACTGCTTCCAGCGACGCCAGCGGTGCGCATTTCAAGCCGGTCTCGCTGGAGAACCTGGTGGACTCGCCGCTGATCGCCGGTGACCATTTCCGGCGCCTGGACATCGGGCCCGACGACAAGGTGCCGGTGCACCTGAACCTGGTGGCGGACACGGACGAAGACCTGGACATCTCGCCCACCCAGGTCCAAGGCATGAAGAACCTGGTGAAGCAGGCCTATGCGCTGTTCGGTTCGCATCACTACGGGCATTACGACTTCCTGCTGACGCTCTCGGACAACACCGGCCATTTCGGCCTGGAGCATCATCAGTCCAGCGATGACCGCAGCTTCGCCGACCTCTACATCACCCCCGAGACCTCACTGGTGGGCTCGCACCTCCTGCCCCACGAGTACGTGCATTCCTGGAACGGCAAGTTCCGCCGCCCGGCGGGTCTCGCCACCCCGGACTACGACAGCGTACCGATGGAGGGGGACCTGCTGTGGGTCTATGAGGGCCTGACCGAGTACTTCGGCAACGTGCTCACCGCCCGCAGCGGCACCATCAGCGCCGACCAGTACCACCAGTTGCTGGCCCTGGACGCGGCGACCATGGATCACCGGCCCGGCCGCAGCTGGCGGCCGCTGCAGGACACCGCCGACGAGGCGCAGATCCTCTACTACGCGCCGCGCCAGTGGGCGACCTGGCGCCGGGTGCAGGATTTCTACACCGAAGGCGAGCTGATCTGGCTGGACGTGGACACCAAGCTGCGGGAACTCTCCGGTGGCAAGAAATCCATGGACGATTTCGCCCATGCCTTCTACGGCATGGACGACGGCAGCTACGTGGTGCACCCCTACAGCTTCGACGACCTGGCGGCGACCTTGAACCAGGTGCAGCCCTTCGATTGGGCCGCGTTCCTGCACGAGCGCCTGGACAGCACCCATGAAGGTGCACCGCTGGAGGGCATCACTCGCGGTGGCTATCAACTTGGCTATACCGACACACCGAACGAGTACTTCAAGGACACGGAGAAGGTGCGCAAGAACCAGAACTGCATGTTCTCCATCGGCCTGATGGTGAACACGAGCGAGCACCATCGCGGCGAGATCCAGGACGTGCTGTGGAACAGCCCGGCCTTCAAGGCGGGTGTGGGTCCCGGCATGATGCTGGTGGCGGTGAACGGCCGCGCCTTCGACGCGGACAAGCACGTGTTGACGGACGCCATCACCGAAGCCAAGACGACCAAGTCACCCATCAAGCTGCTGGTTCGGGAACAGGATACTTTCATGACCTTCGACGTGGACTACCACGGCGGCCTGAAGTATCCGGTGCTGACGCGCGAAGCCGGCAAGACCGACTATCTGGATGCCATCATCGCGGCGCATTGAGACCTTAAGAGAGCCACCCGAGGCCCCGGAGCATGCTCCGGGGCCTTTTCATTTGGCGCGGCGCCGACCCCGGAGCGGCAGGTCCAGCAGGCGTTCCGCCACCGCGTCGCTCTCGTAATGAGCGAGCAGGGCCTTCACCACGTCGAAGCGCGTCAACATGCCGAGCAGCCGGCGCTGGCCATCGTCGCTTACCACCGGCAACCTATCCAGGTTTTCCAGCGCCATGCGCGAGGCTGCCTCCTGGCCCGTCTCGTCCGGCGTCACCGAGGCCGGCACCGCATCCTTGAACCAAGCCGCCAAGGACCGTGCCGGATCCTCCTCGCAATAGCGTTGGATGTCGGCGCGGGTCAGAAGCCCAAGCAACCGACCTTCGACGTCTACCACCGGATAAGCGCGGTGGCGCTGGGTGGCGAGGTCGAAGTAGCGATCGCGAGCCTCTACCGGTGTTAGGTCGGCAGGGATGCTTTCCACCTTGCTGGTCATGATGTCGTGGACGAACAGAGTGCCCAGGGGGTCGACGCCATACTCGCGGAAAACGTGCAGCCCGCGCCGCGCAACCTTCTCGGTGAGTATGGAGCGTTTCATGACGATGACGCTGAAGGCATGGGCCACGATGCAGGCCACCAGCAGCGCCCCTAAGCTGGTCACGTCGTGGGTGAGTTCCAGCGAGAACACGATGGCGGTGAGCGGCGAGCGCATGGTGCCGGCGATCATGGCGCCCATGCTGACCAGCGGCCAGATCAGCGGGCTGGCGCCGGGCAGGAAGGTACTCTCCATGACGCCGAGGCCCGCGCCCATGATGAGCAGCGGCGCCAGCACGCCGCCGGAGGTGCCTGACCCTAACGACACCGCCCAGATGACGAGCTTGACCGAGAGCAGCAACAGCGCGGTGATGACGAGATAGTGCCCGTTCAGAAGATCGCGGATGACGTCGTAGCCGACGCCCAGAGCATGCGGCTGGAAATGGCCGCCGATACCGACCACGATGCCGCCGATGGCGGGCCACCACATCCAGTGGATGGGCAGTTTGCGGAACAGATCTTCGCAGGCATACACGGTCACTGTGAGCAGGGACGAGAACATGGCCGCCAGCAGGCCGCAGGCGACCGCAGACAATAGCCCGATATCGCTGACCCACGAACCGGCGGGGACCGGGAACAGCGCGCCATCACCCAGCAGATAAGGGCGCAGCGCGGCGGCCACCGCTGCGGCGAGCGCGACGGGTATCAGGCTGCGGGGACGCAGCTCGAACAAGAGGAGTTCCACCGACAGCAGTACAGCCGCGATGGGAGTGTTGAAAGTGGCGGCCATGCCGGCGGCGGCGCCCGCCACCAGCAGGGTGCGGCGCTCGTTCGCGGTGAGGGTGAATGCCATGGCGACGATGGACCCCAGGGCGCCGCCGGTCATGATGATGGGACCTTCCGCGCCGAACGGGCCGCCGGAGCCGATCACGATGGCGGAAGACAAGGGCTTCAGCACCGCAATCTTCGGCTGCATGATGCTCTTGCCATAGAGAATGGCCTCCAGCGCTTCGGGGATGCCGTGGCCGCGGATGCGCTCGGAGCCGTAGCGTGCCATGACACCGACGATGAGCCCGCCTACTGCCGGGGCGAACAAGGCCCAGGTACCCAGATGCGCCTCGGCCGGCGAGACGAAGTTCCAGGCGAAATGCTGGTAGTAGAAGAGATTGGTGAACAGGCCGATGAGGTGGAACAGTATCCAGGCCACCACCGCGCCCAACACGCCGACACACATCGCGATGGCGGAGATCGCCAGCAGCCGCGGTTGCGCGGCAAAATCCCGTTTGGCGTTTTCCATCATGTCTGCGCTCTGTCCATGGCGCACGGCGCGGTCTTTCGCATGGCTGGCATGTGATCCTCTTGGCGAAGGCGGTTGAGCGAAGCGAGGCGGGCACGTATAATATATCGCATTACGATATAAATCAATGAGGCCGAACATGGATAGCCAAGCCAGCATGTTCAGAGTGAGCGACGAGGACTACCTAATGCTCGCGTCGTTCCGCGCAGCGCTACGCAAGTTCCTGCGCACCAGCGAGGACATCGCACATAACCTGGGACTCACGCCGCAACGCCACCAGGCCATGCTGGCAGTGCGCGGCTTCCCGGGCGAGGAACCGCCGACCGTGGGCGACCTGGCCGCAAAGCTGCACATCCGCCACAACAGCGCCGTTGGCCTGGTGACGCGCCTCGTCAACGAAGGTTATCTGCGCCGCGAGAAGTCCAAGCTCGACCAGCGACGCCAGCACGTGCGGCTCACGCCCAAGGGCCAGTCGATCCTCGACAAGCTCACGGAAGCCCACCGCATCGAACTGCGGCACATCGGCCCTGATATCACTCGGTTGCTCAAGGAACTGACGCGTTAGTAGTATTGGAAAAGTCTTTAATTGGTCGGGGTGAAGCGATTTGTCCTGTTCCTGCATTCCCAGTCCGGGTCCGCGTGAGGTAATCCGAACCACAACTCGCCCGCTCAGCCTGGTTTTCTGTTCCATTGCGCCCAGCCTCAGACCTAGAATACTTGTCTGCTGCTTGCCAGGAGAGATTGAATGGACAACATAGGGTCACCGATTGGACCAGCGATCATCTCGTACAGGTCACTCGAGTATGGGCAGGGAGAGTAGTGTGCCCAGGCTCTCTGCCAAAGGCGAAGGTGGACGAAGGGCTTCGCACGCTGAATCGACAGCCAAGGATCTGCCGGTGCTCTCGTTCGCAACGGCACGCGCTTGGTCAAAATGGTTGGCGATCCACCACGCCTCATCGCGCGGCTTGTGGCTGAAGATCGCGAAGAGAGGTGCGGGCTCGGCGTCGGTCACGTACGCGGAGGCGCTCGATAGTGCGCTCGCGTGGGGGTGGATCGACGGGCAGAAGGGCACATTCAACGTCGCTTGGTGGCTCCAGCGCTTCACGCCACGCACGGCGAAGAGCCCTTGGTCGAAGATCAACCGCGCGAAGGCGGAGAGACTGATCACCGCCGGGACGATGGAGGCGCCGGGTCTCGCCGAAGTGGGGCGCGCGAAGCGTGACGGACGGTGGGATCGCGCCTACGATGGAGCACGTTCCTCGAGTGTGCCCGCGGACCTCGCCGCTGCATTTGCGCGCAACGCTCGTGCGCGAGCCTTCTTCGAGACACTCGACGGTACAAACCGGTATGCAATCCTTTACCGCATACAGACGGCGAAGAAGCCAGAGACGCGCGCCGAGCGCATCACGCGGTTCGTCGCGCTGTGCGCTCGACACGAGACGATCCATCCACGACGTCAGACGAAGCCAGGCGTCCGCTCGCGGGGGCCTTTGAAGAAGGCTCCGACCAAGGGGTAGAGCCATGAACAGCGGTCGGGGTGACAGGGCGAGGAGGCACGGCCTCTGAGCGGGCGGGCAAGACAGCCCGCCCTGGATTTTCGGGTTCGGCATGGAAAGCCGAACGCGAAAATGAACCTCCGGCCCCTACGTTTCAAATAGGTGCCGCAGGTGTTCAAAAGTACTAAGGGTTCAAATTACCGGGATTTGCGATGAAATTGGTCGGGGTGACAGGATTTGAACCTGCGGCCCCTACGTCCCGAACGTAGTGCTCTACCAGGCTGAGCTACACCCCGAAAACAGGCCGCGTACTATACGGTAAGCCCCGCGGCCTTTCAATCCGGGGTCTTAAGACGCCCCTCCGGCATTTGTCTACACTGTTTTACATAGGCCACGGGGCGCCCGGTTTGGGGCGTGTCAAAGGCAGTATCCAGTGAGCGCGACGAACATCAAGCTCGGATCTGTGACCCGCACCGCCGGCTGGCGCTGGCAGCCCTTGTCCATCATGAATGTGTTCGCCACCGCCGGTTACCGCGGGTTCGTGCTCACGGTGCTGTGGTTCGCGATCATAAGCATCAGCGTGTGGTGGCCGCTGGCCGACAACGGCCTGTTGCCGAAGGGCGCAGGCTTCACCTGGAACCGTTGGGACGTGGTGCTGGCTGGCACGCCGGTGGTGATGCACTTCTACCTGCCGTGGGTGGTGAGCGTCTGCTTGGTGATGTGGCTGGGCTTCGAGTGGGGCGCGGTACCCGCCTATCTCGCGACCCTGTTCAGCACGCTCTATAAAGGCATGCCCGCGGATGTGGCGGTGGTCAACGCCTTGCACAACTCCCTGGCCATGGCGGTGTACTTCCTCTTCTATTGCAACTACCGGGGCGACTACAGCCTGCGCAGCCCGCAGTCCTGGGGATGGTTCACGCTGGCCTCGGTCTGCGCCGCCATGGTGAGCTCGCTCGGCTCCTTCATCTCGGAGTTCACGGGCACCGCCCTGGTGGGCGGTGGCAACCTGTGGCAGGCCTGGCTCGGTTGGGTGCCGAACGCGCTGTTGCTGTCGCTCCTGGCGGCGCCCTTGATATTCGCATTCTCGCCCCATGTGGAACGCCTGAAGCGGCGCTTCGTGCCGCGCGCCATCACCCATCCCTACTCACAGCGCGAGCTGGTGCTGGCGGCCAGCATGTTCGCGCTGCTCTTGGTGCTGTTCCTGGTGGTGGACGACCGCTGGGCCGAGCGTCGCGTCTCGGCGCTGCTGCAGATGCAGCTGCCGGAGGCGGTGCAGCGCGGCATCAGCAGCCAGTCCTCGACGCAGCGGGCGGTGATCGGGGTGCTGGCCTTGCTGCTCGCCGGCATCTGCCTGGGCGGAGTGTTCTTCACCAGCCGTTGGGCGCAGCACATGCGGCTGCGTTTCGACAGGGAGACCCGCGAGGCGCGCAGCGCCCTGCGCCGCAGCGAAGCCAATTTCCGTCACTTCTTCGAGAACAACCCGGCGCCGATGCTGCTCTACGACCGCGACAACGGCGAGTTCGTGGATGTGAACCAGGCGGCAGTGGAACGCTACGGCTATAGCCGCGGCGAGTTCCTGGAACGCACCATCTTCGACATCCGTCCGGTGGAGGATGTGCCGAAAGTGAAGGCGATGATGCGCGACCCCGAGTATCGCCGCCAGGACTTCCGGCATGCGGGCGAATGGCGCCACATTACCAAGAGCGGCGAACTCATGTATGTGGACGTGCGGGTGAGCGCGCTGACCATCGACAACCGGGCTCTGAACCTGGTGCTGGTATATGACGTGTCGCCGCGCAAGCAGGCCCAGGCGGCGGTGGAGCGCCGGGCCCGGGAGCTGCAGTCACTGGCGGCTTCCTCGCTGGAGATCGCCGGCGCCAGGACGGTGGATGACATCCTGCAAGCCTGCGCCGAACGGGCCCGCGAACTCTCCGGCGCGCGTATCGCCATCGCGCGCTGCCTGCCGGACCATCTGCGCTTCTCGCTGGCGGAAGACTACGCGGCCTGGCGTGAACCCGGGAAACTACCGGACACGGATCTGATATGGCAGGTGCTCATCAACAAGCGTTTCCCGCAGCGCGTGAGCGCGGAAGAGGTGAAGGCCCACCGCCTCTATCCGCAGTTCGTGTCGCGCCATGGCCGGCTGGATATCGGCGCGGTGCTGGCGGTGCCGCTGACACGCAGTGACTCCGAACTGGTCGGCGCCCTGATCGTGGCGAACAAGGGCGGCAGCGATTTCGACACCGAGGATGAGACCATCCTGGTGCAGCTGGCGCAGAACGCCTCGGTGGGCATCGAGAGCGTGTTGCTGCGGGAGACGCTGGAACAGCACATGCAGGAGCTGGAGCACCGGGTGGTGGAGCGCACCGCCGAGCTGGATGCCTTCGCCTATTCGGTGGCCCACGACCTGCGCGCGCCGCTGCGCGCCATGCACGGTTTCGCCGACGCGGTGCTGGAGGACTATGCCGTCGCGCTGGACGAAGCCGGCAGGGATTTCCTGACGCGCATCATCAAGAGCGCCAAGAACATGGATGTCCTGATCCAGGACCTGCTGGCCTACAGCCGCATCGGCCGGGACAAGGTGGAGCTGGAGGCCTTGAGCTTGAG
>DATBAJ010000006.1:0-44658 GCA_036271575.1 Gammaproteobacteria bacterium | reverse complement strand
CATCGGCGCGGGCGCCTACATCGGCGCCGGCAGCACCATCACCAAGGATGCCCCGGCGGGGCAGCTCACCCTGGCGCGGGCGCGCCAGGAGACCAAGGCCGGCTGGCAGCCCCCCGTGAAGAAGAAATAAGAACATGTGCGGCATAGTCGGAGCCGTCGCTGGACGGGATATCGTTTCCCTGCTCATCGAAGGCTTGCAGCGCCTCGAATACCGCGGCTATGACTCCGCCGGTATCGCGGTGCTGGACCACGGCATCAAGCGCGTGCGCAGCGTCGGGCGCGTGGCCGAGATGCAGAACAAGGCCAAGCTCGAGAAGCTCACCGGCGTCACCGGCATCGGCCACACCCGCTGGGCCACCCACGGCGGCGTCACGGAACCCAACGCCCATCCCCACATCTCCCGCGGCGAGATCGCGGTGGTACACAACGGCATCATCGAGAACCACGAACAGCAACGCGAGAACCTGAAGGCACTGGGCTACGTCTTCGAGTCCCAGACCGACACGGAGGTCATCGCCCACCTCATCCATCACCATCTGCAGGCCCACGGCGACCTGTTCCGCGCCACCCGCGAGGCGGTGCGCCAGCTGGTGGGAGCCTATGCCATCGGCGTGCTGTCCTTGAAGAACCCGGACAGGGTCACCGGCGCTCGCATGGGCTGCCCGCTGCTGGTGGGCTTA
Source organism: Gammaproteobacteria bacterium (assembly GCA_036271575.1). Classification (GTDB taxonomy): domain Bacteria; phylum Pseudomonadota; class Gammaproteobacteria; order Natronospirales; family REEB76; genus DASUBN01. Next base: position 43,978 of record DATBAJ010000006.1, on the reverse strand, counting down.
GGCGAGGGTGAGAACTTCCTGGCCTCGGACGTCTCGGCGGTGCTCTCCGCCACCCGCAAGGTGATCTTCCTGGAGGACGGGGACGTGGTGGAGATCAGCCGCGAGGGCGTGAAGCTCGTGGATCGGGACGACAAGCCTGCCACCCGCAAACCTTTCATTAGCCAGGCTTCGCTCGCCGCCATGGAGCTGGGACCCTATCAGCACTACATGCAGAAGGAGATCCACGAGCAGCCCAAGGCCCTCTCGGACACCATCGAGGCGGTGGTGGATGCGGGTTTCGAGCCCGGCATCTTCGGCAAGGAGGCAGCGGAGATATTCGCCGCGATAGATTCGGTGCTGATATTGGCCGCGGGTACCAGTTACTACGCCGGCCTCACTGCCAAATACTGGATCGAGAGCATCGCCGGCATGCCGGTCTCGGTGGAGATCGCCAGCGAATACCGTTACCGGGAATCGGTGGCTAACCCCAAGCAGCTCATCATCACCATCTCCCAGTCCGGCGAGACCCTCGACACCATGGAGGCCTTGAAGCACGCCATCGTGCTCGGCCACGACAAGACCCTCTCCATCTGCAACGTACCCGAGAGCGCCATCCCACGCGCCTCGCGCCTGGTGTTCTATACCCGTGCCGGTGCCGAGATCGGCGTGGCGTCCACCAAGGCCTTCACTACCCAGTTGATCGCGCTGTTCAGCTTCGCTGCGACCCTGGCCAAGGTTCGTGGGCGCCTGACTGCTGAGCACGAGGCGCAGCTCATGGAAGGCCTGCGCCTGGTGCCGGGTAGCGTGCAGCACGTCTTGAACCTGGAACCCCAGATCAAGGAATGGGCCGCCGACTTCGCCAAGCGCCACAATGCGCTGTTCCTGGGGCGTGGCGTGCACTATCCCATCGCGCTCGAAGGCGCGCTGAAGCTGAAGGAGATCTCGTACATCCATGCCGAGGCCTATCCGGCCGGCGAGCTCAAGCATGGTCCGCTGGCACTGGTGGACAAGGACATGCCGGTGGTGGTGATCGCCCCCAACGACGCCCTGCTGGAGAAGGTGAAATCCAACATGCAGGAAGTGCGCGCCCGCGGCGGCGAGCTCTTCGTGTTCGCCGACCTCGACAGCCACTTCGCCGAGAGCGAAGGCGTGCACGTGATCCGCACCCCGCGCCATGCCGGCATCCTCTCGCCCATCGTGCACGCGGTGCCGGTGCAGCTCTTGGCCTATCACACGGCCCTCAAGAAGGGCACGGACGTGGACAAGCCGCGCAATCTCGCCAAGTCGGTGACGGTGGAATAGTCTCGCTAGGGAAGGGAGAGGGGAAGAGATGAATATCCGCTTGAGAGGGCTACTGGCGCTCGGCGCGCTCGCGCTGATGCTGGCCGGTTGTGAGAATACCCCGCCTGCCGAGCTCAAGGCCGATGCCATCCAGTGCATGCGCGACAACGACCTCTCCTGCGCCGAGCGGCGCTGGGAGGAATACCTGGACGTGCAGCCCAACGACGCCAGTGCCATGGCGACCTTAGGGATAGTGCAGAGCCAGCAGGGCGAGGACAAGGGCGCGGTGGAGAACCTGCAGAAGGCCATCAGCGCTGGCGAGGGTACCTATGACCTCTTCGCCGCCTACGCCACGAGCCTGGGGCGCCTTGGCAAGACCGATGAGGCCATCGACTGGTCCTACAAGACCCTGGCGGTGGTGCCTTCCCTGGTGGACGTGCGTGGGGACCTGGCCAAGCTGCTGGTGAAGAAGCAGCGGCCCTACGAGGCCTTAGGCCTGCTCTCTGCCTTCGACGAGCACCTGCAGGCCATGGGCCAGCAATCCTACTTCGAGGGACAGCGCATCGCCATCGAGTCCTCGGTGAAACAGGTAGAAGGCGCAGCCGAGAAGAGCCAACTCCGGCTCTCCAAGATGGACGGTAATTTCATGGTGCCGGTGGTCCTGGGCCAAGCCCCGGCGAGCGACTTCGTAGTTGACACGGGCGCGACGTTTACCACCGTCAGCGAACGTTTCCTCCAGGATTCCAAGGCGCACTACAACGTCGCGGTGAAGTCCCTGGCCATGCGCATCGCCGATGGCCGCAGCGTGCTGGGCCGCGGCGTCACCATCGACTCCATGAAGGTCGGTCCCTTCGAGCTGCATGACGTGCAGGTGATGGTCTGTCCCGGCTGCCAGCTCTTGCTGGGTCAGGCGGCGCTCTCGCGCTTCGACCTCTCCTCCAATCAGGTACAGGGCGTGGAATTCCTCACTCTGAAACCGCGTGACTAGACCCCGGCTTATGTCGATTCACCAGGCCGCGATTCTGCCAGCTAGTTAACGTCGCGCCATGCCGCTCCCCGTCATAGTGGAGCCATGCTGCACCAGACCCTCGCCGACATCTTCGACCCCACCAGCGTATTGGGCGCAGTCACCTACGGGGTGATCTTCGTGTTCCTGGCCCTGTTCGCCGGGCGCGGAGTCCGGGCCCTGGCTCACCACAGCGAGAACCATCTCTCGGACCTCACGGCGCTGCGCTTCGTCACCCAACTCCTTCGGGTGCTCATCTATCTCCTGGCTTTCATCATCTACGCCCGCATGGTGCCGGCGCTGCACGAGCTCGGGACCACGTTGCTTACGGGCGTGAGTGTGGTAGGCGTGGTCATCGGCATCGCGGCCCAGAGCACGCTGTCGAACCTGGTGGCGGGTTTCTCGCTGGTCATGTACCGGCCCTTCCATGTGGGTGACGAGGTGCAGCTCACCACACCCAAGGGCTTGACCACCGGCACCGTCACCAACCTGTCCCTGGGTTACACCATGCTCCACGACAAGGACGACGAGGAGATCATCGTCCCCAACAGCGTAATGAGCACCAACGTGGTGATCCTGAGCCGGGCGCGGGGTGCCAAGGTCACTGCGGGCTCGCGCATCATCCAGAGCGTGGAACGGGACCAGGCGGGGAAAGGGTCCGGCGGCGCTAGAGCCGATTGATGTCTTTGTTCTCGAGATGCCGCTGCGGGGCGCCGTCCTGGGCGGCGTTGATCATGGCCTTGCCCATCTGTTCGGTACTGGTGAGGCTGTCCGGCGCGAGCCAGGCCAAGAGGCCCAGCAGCGGTTTGAAGGCTGTATAGAAGGTCTGGTATAGCGCAGTCTTGGAGCGGATACCGTGCAGCGGCCGGATGATGCCCGGGCGGAACATGTAGGCGGCCTTGAAGGGCAGGGCCAGGAGCGCATTCTCAGTGGCGCCCTTCACCCGGGCCCACATCACCTTGCCTCGTTCGCTGCTGTCGGTGCCCTGGCCCGAGACGTAGACGAAGGTCATGCCGGGATTGAGTTTCACCAGCTCATCGGCGGCGGCCAAGGTGAGGTCGTAGGTGATGTGCCGGTAGTCTTCCTCGCTCATGCCGGCGGATGATATCCCTAAGCAGAAGAAGCAGGCGTCGTAACCCTTGAGCTGGGAAGCCACTGCCTGGTATTGGAACAGGTCCGGTAGCACCAGATCCTTGAGCTTGGGATCGTGTTTGCCGCTGGCGGCGCGGCCCACCGCAAGCACCCCGGTCACTCGCGGTTCCTGAAGGCATTCGCGCAGCACGCCCTGGCCCACCATGCCGGTGGCGCCGAACAGGATGACTTTCATGGGTCCCCGGCCGTAGTCTTGTTGCGACCAGTATAGACGCGGGTCCCGCCATGGCCGTGAAGCTCAAGCGTGTTTATCTCAAGCCCGAGAAGTCCGATGGTTGCCGGGTGCTGGTGGACCGGCTCTGGCCGCGCGGCCTGAGCAAGGCGAAAGCCAGGGTGGATCATTGGCTGCGTGACATCGCCCCCAGCACCGCCCTGCGCAAATGGTACGGGCACGATCCGAAGCGCTGGACCGGATTCAAGCGCCGTTATCGCGCAGAGCTGAAACTTGAGAAGGATGCGGTCGAGGAACTCAAAGCGCTGCTCCGGCAGCAGCGTACCGTGACTTTCCTGTTTTCCTCCAAGGAGGAGAAGCTCAACAACGCGGCGGCGCTGAAGGCCTACCTGCGCAAGTGATCAGGGCTCGACCCTGACCCCGCGCCAAAAGGCATAGTAGCCGCGGATATTGTCGGCGGCGGGCTTGGGGTCCGGGTAATACCAGGCGCCACCGTCGCTGACCTTGCCGTCCACCACCACGTCCTTGTAGCTGGCGGTCCCCTTCCAGGGGCAGACCGTATGCCGGTCGCTGTCCTTGAAGTATTCGGTTTTGAGGGCGGCCGGCGGGAAGTAGTGGTTGTTCTCCACCACCACGGTCTTGTCGCTCTCGGCCACCACTTTGCCGTTCCACATCGCTTTCATTTCGCCGCCTCGTACAAGTGCGATACCCTAGCCTAAGCTTTCCGAATTATGGAATATATTTTCATCTAAATCATAGACTTAGGGCATTGCCGGCGGAAAATCCCGGAGGAATGCCGGAGATCATCAGAACTTTGTTCCACGGGCCAGACCGATGCGGTTGCATAACGGCGGCGGATGGTTTAACAAATAGCGCGGGATTCCATGCATATAAAACGTACTTGGAGAAAGACCATGAGACAGGGTTTGCTGCTGGCTTTAGTGGGGACGATCTTGCTGGCGGCAGCCGGCTGCTCGGGCAGTGGCGGGTCGTTCACCCTGCGCGGCACACCCACACCGCGGTCCGGGACCAACACCGGTAATTTCATCGTCTCGGGCAAGGATTGCAAGTACGTGACCATGGTCGGCTTCTACGCCGCCGATGCGCCGGTCACGAGCTATCCCTGCAAGGTGCTGCAGGACGACGACAATTCGCTCGGCGATCCGCACGCGCACGTGACTATCTCCATGACCACGCCCAAGGGCGAGCAGACCGTCAAGATCGACGGCACCCAGGCAGGCATGACCGCCACCCAGGTACCGGATCTCGGCAACAACTACCCGTTCCCGCCGGTGTGGGCGGTGGCGCCTCCGGCCCAGACCATGATGCTGGTCAACAATGACGGCAACGCCACCAAGGTGGTGATCAAGATCTCGGGTATCGAGTGCGCCATGACCATCAACGGCTCGCCGCAGAACTGCGGCCTGTCGTACTGGTCCGACGGCGCCTTCTCGGTATGGGTGCCGGGCGCCATGGTGGACCAGGCCTATGCGAGCTACCTGCTCAACCTGAGCTTCGGCAAGACCTCGCCGGGACAGTGGTCCCTGGCGCGTCCGCCGGCGGGCTTCCCCGGCACCTACGGTGAAGTGGTTGCCAAGTAAAAGCTGCGATCCGCAGACGAAGACGGCGCCGAAAGGCGCCGTCTTTTTTCGTAGTCTTATGGAGCCTATGCCCGTTTTGAATGATGTGGCTGATGACGCTGCGAACGGAGTCCCGGCATCGGCTTCCAGCGCATCTCCTCGGCGGTGAACAAGGGCGGCCTGCGGCGCAGCAGCGACCAGCCGTCGTCCCGGATCACCCGTGCCAGATGCTCCATGTTGCGGCGCACCGCTTCCATGTAGAGGCTCTGGCCACCGAAATGTTTGGCGGCGAAGCGGTGGGCGCCGCCGAAGGTGCCTTCCAGGCGGTCGAGCCTGGTCTTGTCGAAGAAACCCGGGGTCTTCTGCAACAGGTCGCGGGGCGAGGAATACAGCACTATGACCCGGCCGTCCGGGAACACGCGCTTGGCCATGCCCCCCAACACGAACTCCTCATAGAGGCGATCGCGGGCCTTCTCCAGGTAGCAGCGGTCCGCCATCTGCGCGGTGAGGTCCGAGGTGCCCAGCAGGAAGCCGAGCTGGGTGTAGCCGTCGTCGCCGAGCTGGATCTTGTTGATGTCCTGCTCATAGCCCGTGTACTGCACCATCTCGTCAGCGACCGCGGCTTCGCTGCCCACGCCGAGGCGCTTCAGGTAATCGTGGAGGAAATGTCCGCTGCGGGTCACGTGGGTGAGCGTGTATTCGGCGCCGTGCTTGTGATGGCGGTCGCGGGTGCTGCGCAGGTAACCTACGTCGTGGTACAGCGCGGTGACGATGCCCACCAGAGCGCGCTTCGCGCCCAGGCGTTTGGAGGGCCGCTGGCTGCGCTCGAAACCATCGAGATGCCGCGCCAGGGCCAGGGTCACATCCAGGCTGTGCTGCATGTCGTGATAGGTGGTCTCGCAGCCGTGGAAGCGCGGGTCTTCGCCTCGGTACAGGCGCGTGAAATCGGCGAAGGCGGTATGCAGGGGTTTCAGCGAGGCGCGGGGATAGAGGTCTGAATAGACAGCCTGCACCGCCGCGGACACAGACGCGGGATCACTGACCTGGATGCGGTTGGTGACGTCGTAGTCGCTGCGCCTGTCGGCGGAATTGACGGTACGCATTGGCTGTCGCCGGCTGCCTTGTCGTCCCCTGGCGCCGGCGGGCTCCCCTGTGTGGCTCGCTTCGGAGCATACGCAGAATTGTCATGTCATCCAAGCGGGCGATTATGTAAGGCGAAGGGATCTTACGCATGCGAAATGACTTGGCGGCAAGCCTCCCGCCGGGCGGGCGGATCAGGACAGGTTCAGTTCCACGACGACCGGTGTGTGATCCGAGGGCTTGTCCCAGCCCCGCGGCTCGCGGTCTATCCAGGCGGCGCTGCAGCGCTCCGCCAGGGGTGGCGAGAGCAGGATGTGATCGATGCGCAGCCCCAGGTTGCGCTGGAAGCCGGCAGCCCGGTAATCCCACCAGCTGAAGTTGCCGCTGCCGTCGTGCAGGAGCCGGAAACTGTCCTTCAGCCCGCGATCCAGCAGCGCCTGGAAAGCCTGGCGCTCCGGCGCGCTTACCAGCACCCCGTCCGTCCAGGCCTGCGGGTCGTAGACGTCGCGATCGTCCGGCGCCACGTTGAAGTCGCCCAGCAGCACCAGCTTCGGTTGTTCGCGGACCAGGGTCTCCAGCCAATGGTGGAGTTGTGCCAGCCACTCCAGCTTGTAGCGGTACTTCTCCGATTCCAGGCTCTGCCCGTTGGGCACATACAGGTCCAGCACGTACACGCCGTCCACCTTCGCACCCAGCACCCGCTTCTGCGGATCGTCGAAGTCCGGCAGGGCGGTGACCACGTCATCCGCATCTTTCTTGGTCAGCAGGGCCACGCCGTTGTAGGAGGGCTGGCCGGAGCAGATGGCCTGGTAACCGAGCCGGTCGAACTCGAGCGCCGGGAACTCGGAATCACTCATCTTGATCTCTTGCAGCGCCAGCACATCGGGCTGTTGCGCCTCCAACCACGCGACCACGTGCGACATGCGTGCACGCAAAGAATTTACGTTCCAGGAAGCTATCTTCAATGGCCACTCCCGATCACCGAACCGTCCCTGGTGCCGCAACCCAGCCCGGCCATCCTAGGCCGGGCGCTCGCCGGGGCGAAACAGTGTTTCGCCTAAATTACCGGCTCGCCCATGATGCTATTTTCAAAACATCGCCCCTAGAAAATCTTACGCAGCGAGACCATTCAATCTCAGGAATGCATCCAGCGTCGGCTCCCGGCCGCGGAACTCCACGAACAGCTCCATGGCTTTGCGGCTGCCGCCCTGTTCCAGGATGCTGTGCATGAAGCGCCGGCCGGTGGCCTTGTCGAACACGCCCGCTTCCTCGAAGGCGCCATAGGCGTCCGCCGCCAGCACTTCCGCCCACAAGTAACTGTAGTAGCCCGCGGCATAGCCGCCGGAGAAGATGTGGGAGAAGCCGTGGGCGAAGCGGTTCCAGACGGGCGCTTGCACCACCGCCACTTCGCGGCGCGCGACCTCGAGCGTGCGCTGCACGAAGTCCGGAGCGGCAGGTCCCGGCGCCAGGTGCAGCCGGAAGTCGAACAGCGCGAACTCCAGTTGCCGGAGCAGGAACAGCGCGCTGTGGAAATGCCGCGCTCCCAGCATCTTCTGGTACAGCTCCTCCGGGAGTTGGGCGCCGGTCTCGAAGTGGCCGCTCACCAGATCCAGTCCACCGCGGGTCCAGGCGAAGTTCTCATGGAACTGGCTCGGCAGCTCCACCGCATCCCAGGCCACGCCGTTGATGCCGCCTACCGAGGGGTAATCCACCTGCGTGAGCAGATGGTGCAGGCAATGGCCGAGCTCGTGGAACAGGGTCACCACGTCATCGTGGGTGAGCAGCGAAGGTTTGTCCTTAAAGGGCGGTGGGAAGTTGCAGTTGAGGAAAGCCACCGGTGTCTGCAGCCTGGCCGCAAGGCGGCGCCTGCCCAGAGTCTCGTCCATCCAGGCACCGCCGCGCTTGCCGGTGCGGGTGTAGAGGTCCGTGTAGAGGTGGCCGCGCAGCGCGCCGGTCTCGTCGTGCACGGCGAAGAGTTTCACGTCCGGATGCCAGACCTCGGCGCTCGTCACCTGGTTGAACGAGAGGCCGTAGAGCTTCTGCATCACCTGGAACAGGCCCGCCGCGGCCTTGGGCGCGGGGAAGTAGGGGCGCAGCATCTCGTCGGAGACATGGTAGCGGGCCTCCTTGAGTTTCTCGCCGTAGTAGGTCAGGTCCCAGGGTTCGAGCCTGGTGAGCCCGTCCCGTTCCAGCGCGAACTCGGCGAGTTCCAGCAGCTCGTGCTGGGCCAGGGGCTTCACCCGCTGCACCAGGTCCTCGAGGAAGCGCATCACCTCGGCCGGCGAGGCGGCCATCTTGTCCGCCAGTGAATAGGCCGCGTAGCTTCCGAAACCCGTGAGCGCAGCGGATTCCTGGCGCAGGCTGAGGATCTGCTGCATGACCTCGGTGTTGTCCCAGCGTCCCGCCATCGGCCCCTGGTCGGAAGCGCGGGTGGCGAAGGCGGCGTAGAGTTCCTGGCGCAGTCCGCGGTCGTCTGCGTGGGTGATGATCGCGGAATAGGACGGGTAATCGAGCGTGAACACCCACCCCTTCAGTGAACGCTGTTCCGCGTCCTGGCGGGCCTGGGCCAGACCATCTTCCGGGATGCCGGCGAGTCGCGACTCGTCTTCCACTTGCTTCACCCAACCCTGGGTCGCATCCAGCAGGTTGTCTTCGTAGCGGGCATCCAGCTTGGAGAGTTCCTGGGAGACCTGTTTGAAGCGCGCCTTCTTCTCCGCCGGCAGATCCACGCCCGCCAGGCGGAAATCCAGGAGCGCATCGTCGATGAGTTTCTGCTGGGCCGGCGAATAGCTCTTCCAAGCCGCGCTCTCCTTGAGCGCACGGAAGCCCTGTTGCAGATGTCCGTTCTGGCCGAGTTCGGTGCCGTATTCCGAGAGCTTGGGCAGACAAGCGTTGTACACCTTGCGCAGTTCCGGGTTGCTCATGGTGGCATTGAGATGCGCCACCGGTGCCCAGACCCGGTGCAGGCGGTCGCCCAGTGTCTCCTGGGGTTCCACGAAACCCTGCCAGTCCGGCGCGGCAAGCGTCGAGAGCGCGGCCACGGCGGCGCGGTTCTCGGACAGCACCGCGTCCAACGCGGGCTCCACGTGTTCAGGCTTGATATGGGCGAAGGGTGGGAGCGTGTCCCAGTCGAGCAGCGGATTGGCCATGGGAGTCCGTCGGCAGCGGGCGCAAGGATGTTATCACGGGCTCCCGGAGTTGACCGATGGCGGCGGTCCAAGACGCGTGTCCGCGAGCCAGGTGCCATAGGCGCCGCCGGCGAACAACAGCAACAGGCAGGCGAAGCTCAACAGCTGCAGTCGCATGACCAGTCTTTCGCGCGGCAGTGCCGAGAGGATGTACTCGCGCCCGTCGCGGGGGTGGCTGAGCACATTCACCGGCGGGCGCTTCAGGTTCTCCCGTTCCTTCTCCAGCACCAGGCGCCGGGCTTCCTGCCGCGCCGCATCCCATTCCTGGAAGTCCACTTGGCCGTCGTGGTTCTTGTCGAAATGCTGCAACACCCAGGCCTGGTCCTGCTTCCAGGCCGAGAGTTGCTGGCGCACCTCGTCGTCGATCATGGCGCCGGACACCGGGTCCTGGGTATGGAAGTAGCCCAGCGCACACAGCTCCACGCCTTCCTCGATGCGATCCTCGATGTAGTTGTAGCGGCCGAAGAAGCTGCCGGTGCCGGGGCCGCCCTCCGGCATGGGTGAGTTGCCCGACCAGGAGTCCCGGGCTGAGGGCGTCACGTCGGACTTGTCCGGGTCTATCACGCACTGCCCGGTCTCATCCTCGACCATGAAGATGTCGGTGCTGGTGTCGCGGCTACTACCATCGAGCGTGCGCCAGTTGCCGCCGTAACGGGATCTGGTTTCGATGCGATAACTCCACCAGACGCAGCGCTTGCCGCTGAGCGGCGCCACGATGGGCGGACCCGGCATGAGCCGGGCGGTGCCCTGCAGTTCCACGTAACCCTGGGCCGCGGAGCGGATCAGAGAGCGGGGTGTGCCCTTGAGGGCGACGAGGCGGCGGTAGTAGCGCCACAGGCCGTAGCCGCCCAGCAGGAAAGCACCCCAGGCATAGAGGCAGTACCAGAGGAAGTCATCCAGGGCCGCACGGTGGACGAGAGCTGCGTCGAACACGGGATCACGCGAACAGTGATTTGACGTCCACGTCCTTCTTCTCTTCGTCGGCGAACTCCAGGAGCTTCGATCCCTTGAAGCTGAACCAGCGTGCCAGCAGCAACTGCGGGAAGGACTGGATGCGGGTGTTATAGATGTTGACGCTGTCGTTGTAGAACTCGCGCCGGTCGGCGATGGCGCTCTCCAGACCGCTGATGCGCGACTGCAGTTCCTGGAAGGATTCGTTGGCCTTGAGTTGCGGATAGGCTTCGGCCACCGCATACAGCTTGCCGATGCTGGCGCGCAGGCCGGCCTCGGCGGGGCCGAGCGCCGACACGTCGCCGGATTCGCGCGCCTGCTGCACGCCGGCGCGGGCTTGCATCACCTTCTCCAAGGTGGCCTGCTCGTAGCCCATATACTGCTTGCAGGTCTCGATGAGCTTGGGCAGCTCGTCATGGCGCTGTTTCAGCAGCACGTCGATGTTGGCCCAGGCCTTGGCGACGCCATTGCGCAGCGACACCAGGTCATTGAAAAGGGTGACGGCATAGATGAGTGCCGCCAGCACCACTGCGACGAATATGAACCCACCGACACTCATGGCGATCCCCTGTTTTTGACCTCGACCCAGGCTCCAGTATAACCATGGCTCCGGCGAGCTATGGGAGCCGCCCGGCCGGGGGGTTATGCTAGCTGCAGGGTTCAAGGGGCGGGTTCATGCGGAAACGAGACTGGAGCAAGGCGTGGCGGGAGTTCTGGCGCGGGCCGGACGCGGCGCTGCTGGTCGCGGGCGGCGAAGGCGAGCGTCTGGCGGCGCGGGTACGCGTGGTGGTGGTGGCGCTGCTGCTCATCACCCCCATCTACAAGATCATCTATTACCCCGACAACCCCGTGTTCTTCTGGGGACTCATCATCACCGCGGTGGCGATGCTGTTCGCCGTGGCGATCCTCGTCTATCTGCACTACCGGCCTTACCGCCCCTGGCTGGGCTTCGCCAGCACCGTCCTCGATACCGGCTTCGTCACCGCGGCGCTGGCGCTGTTCGTGTTCATCGGCTCGCCGCTGATCGCCGCCAACAGCAAGGTGGCCTTCGACATCTACTTCCTGGCCATCGTGGCCATGAGCCTGCGCCAGGACAAGCGCATCTGCATGGTGGTGGGCGCGTTCACGGTACTGCAGTATCTGGGGCTCATCGAGTTCATCACCCACGCCTACGATATCAACGCCCCCGAGATCCAGAACCCTTCGACCGGCACCTACAACGGCGTGGATCAGTTCACCCGTCTGGTATTCCTGACCGCGGCAGTGGTGATCAGCTACGCCATCGTGACCCGTTCCGAGCGCCTCCTGTACCGCTCGGTGCGCGATCCGATGACCGGCCTCTTCAACCGCGGCTACTTCGACACGCTGCTGGACTTCGAGATCGAGCGTGCGCGCCGCTATGGACGGCGCTTCGCGCTGGTGATGGTGGACGCGGACCACTTCAAGCGCATCAACGACACCCACGGGCACCCCACCGGAGATTCGGTGCTGCGTGCACTGGCGCGGGCGCTGCGCCTGGGAGTGCGGCAGAGCGATGTAGTGGTGCGCTACGGCGGCGAGGAATTCCTGCTGCTGCTGCATGAGACCGGCGACGGCTCGGCTTTCGACAAGGCGGAACTGCTGCGCCAGACCGTGGGCAAGCTGATCCTCAAACCGGCAGGCAGCGGTCATTCCATCAAGCTCACGGTCAGCGCCGGGGTCGCCAACTACCCGGACGACGGCCAGACCGGCCGTTCCCTGCTGACCATCGCGGACCAGCGCCTGTTGCGCGCCAAACAAGCAGGACGCAATCGCGTGGTCGCGAGCTAAACCGCGTAAAAGCTGCTGCGCTCGGCATGGCGTCGTTGCGCTCGGCCCGCAATCCTCACGTACACTAAGAGTACGCTCCGGTATGCGGAGCCTCGCGCGCCTAGCCCCGCCTTCGCTCGCGACGCTTTTACGCGATTTAGTATCCTCATTAGTCAGAGAATGAGTATGTCCATCCGCAGCTACACCGGTATCAAGCCCGTCATCGGCCAGCGCGTCTACATAGACGAGAGCGCCGTGGTCATCGGCAAAGTCACCCTCGCCGACGATGCCTCGCTCTGGCCCATGGTCGTGGCGCGGGGCGACGTGAACACCATCCGGATCGGCGCGCGCAGCAACATCCAGGATCTGAGCATGCTGCACGTGACCCACGATGGGCCATACAGCCCCGGTGGCATGGCACTCGTCATCGGCGCCGACGTGACCATCGGCCACAAGTGCCTGCTGCACGCCTGCACGGTGGGCGACCGTTGCCTCATCGGCATGGGTTCCATCGTCATGGACGGAGCGGTGGTGGAGGATGACGTGCTCTTGGGCGCCGGCAGCCTGGTGAGTCCGGGCAAGCGCCTGGAATCAGGGCACCTCTACCGCGGCAGTCCGGCGCAGAAGATCCGGCCCTTGACGGTCGAGGAGCGCGCCATGCTGCTCTATTCCGCGCAGCACTATGTGCGCGTGAAGGATCGTTACCTTGCGGGCGGCTGAGCCCAAGCTGCTCGGCATCGCCGGGCGCAATGCCCAGCTCATCCCGCGTGCCCTGCTGTGGATGCTGACGCCGGCCGCGGCGGTGGCCGCAGTGGGCTTCAGCCTCTTGTTCATGGAGCAATGGAACTGGCCCCGGGCGGCACTGTGCGTCGTGTTCGCGGTCGCCACGCTGTGTCTGGTGCTCGCCTGGTCGAGCCAGGAACGCTACTGGTGGGCGCCGCGAGTATTGGCCGGGCTGGTGACGTTGGGCTACCTCGGAGCGGTGGTGCGTTTCTCATGGTTCCCGGCCCCCGGTGCACCGGGGCCGCACCTGCCGCTGTTGTTCCTTGCCACCGTGGGTTTCATGGTCTGCGGCGTGCCGTCCTTGAGTTTCATGTTGTGGGGTCACACCCGCGGCAAGCTCGCCCGCGGCGACGTGCAGCGCATCACGCTCATGGACCGTTGGACCGCACGGCTCATACCGGTGCTGGCCTATGGCACCTGGTTCGCAGTGGGCGTGTATCTCCTGAGCCTGCTGGTGTACTGATCGCGTGGTCCTGACCCTCGGCCATTCGGTCCGCCCCCAAGAAGATACGATCGCGCTGCTGCGGGAGAACGGCGTCGCATCGTTGGCAGATGTGCGTGCGCTGCCGCGCTCGCGTCGCAATCCCCAGTACAACTCCGAGGCCCTGGCCCGCGCCTTGCAAGAAGCGGGCATCGGTTACCGGCACCTGCCGGCGCTCGGCGGCATGCGCAAGCCCAAGGCTGATTCCGTGAACCAAGGCCTGGCGGATGGTTTCCGGGGTTTCGCGGACTACATGCAGACGCCGGAGTTCGAGGCGGCACTCTCGGAACTGGCCGGCCTGGCGAAGCGCCAGCAGCTTGCCATCATGTGCGCCGAGGCCAAGCCTGCCGAATGCCACCGTTCCCTCATCAGCGACGCGTTAAGTGCGCGGGGCCTGGAGGTGCGGCATATCATCGGGTCCGGCCTCGTCAAGCCCCATACCTACACGCGATCCGCCGAGATACATGGAATGCGCGTGACATATCCATTCAGCCTGGAAGCTTAGCCGCCATGCAATACCTGCACAGCATGATCAGGGTCTCGGATCTCGAGCAGACCCTGGATTTCTTCTGCAAGAAACTCGGCTTCACGGAGATCAGCCGCGCCGACCACGAGAAGGGCCGTTACACGCTGGTATTCCTGGCGGCGCCGGGTGATGCCGAGGCCGCGCGTCAGAAGAAGGCGCCGCTGGTGGAGCTCACCCATAATTGGGATGAGAAAGGCTACGCGGGCGGCCGCAATTTCGGCCACCTGGCCTACCGGGTAGAGGACATCTACGCCCTCTGCCAGAAACTCATGGATGCAGGCGTCACCATCAACCGGCCGCCTCGGGATGGTCACATGGCCTTCATACGGACTCCTGATGGGATATCGATCGAACTGCTTCAAGCGGGAGATGCCCTTGAGGTGAGAGAGCCTTGGAAGAGCATGCCCAATACGGGCAGCTGGTGAGGTTGGCAAGCGGGGGCCACAGCAGCTAAAGTCTCCGCCTCTTCATAGGGGCTCTCCATGCGCTACGACGTGCTCATCATCGGCGGCGGCCACAACGGCCTCACCTGTGCCTGCTACCTGGCCAAGGCCGGCCTAAAGGTGCGGGTGCTGGAGCGGCGCGACATCGTGGGCGGCGCGGCGGTGACCGAGGAGTTCCATCCCGGCTTCCGCAACTCCACCGCCAGCTACACCGTGAGTCTCTTGAACCCCAAGGTGATCACGGACCTGCGCCTGAAAGAGCATGGCCTCAAGGTGATCCTGCGGCCGCTCGCCAATTTTCTGCCGCTTTCCGATACCAGCTATCTGAAAGTCGGCGGCGGCCTCGAGGCTACCCAGAAAGAATTCGCCAAATTCTCCAAGCGCGACGCGGAGCGCCTGCCAGCCTATTACGAGAGCCTGGAGCGGGTGGCGGACGTGCTGCGGGACCTGGTGCTGCAGACCCCGCCCAATGCCGGCGGCGGCGTGGGCGAACTCATGAAGGTCATGCGCCAGAGCCGGCGTTTCGTGAAGCTGCCGTTGGAAGTGCAGCGCGACGTCTTGGCGCTGTTCACCAAGAGCGCGGGCCAGGTCCTGGAGCAGTGGTTCGAGTCGGAGCCCGCCCAGGCGGTGTTCGGTTTCGACTCCATCGTCGGCAACTTCGCCAGCCCCTACACACCGGAATCCGCTTACGTGCTTCTGCACCATGTGTTCGGCGAGGTGAACGGCGAGAAGGGCGCCTGGGGCCATGCCATCGGCGGCATGGGCGCCATCACCCAGGCCATGCAGAAGGAAGCCTTGGCGCGGGGCGTGGAGATCACCACCGGCGCCGAAGTGGCGGAGGTGCGCGTCAAGGGCGGACGTGCCGTGGGCGCGGCCCTGAAGGACGGCACCGAGATCGATGCGGACATAGTGGTGTCCAACCTCAATCCCAAGCTGCTGTATCTCAAGCTGGTGGATAAGAAGCATCTCGACGCGGATTTCCTCACGCGCATGCAGGGCTGGCGTTGCGGTTCCGGCACCCTGCGCATGAACGTGGCGCTCTCGGAACTGCCGGACTTCACTTGTCTCCCGGGCAAGCAGCAGCAAGTGCACCATTCTTCCGGCATCATCATGGCGCCCTCGCTCAAGTACATGGAACAGGCCTACTTCGACGCCAAGCAGAATGGCTTCGCCAAGCAACCCATCGTCGAGATGCTAATCCCCAGCACCGTGGATGATTCCCTGGCCCCCAAGGGCCAGCACGTGGCGAGCCTGTTCTGCCAGCATTTCGACCCGGAACCGGGCAACGGCAAGACCTGGGATGAGATGCGGGAAGCCGCCGCGGACACGGTCATCGACACGGTCAACCGCTTCGCTCCCAACTTCAAGAAGAGCGTGCTGGGCCGGATGGTATTGACGCCGCTGGACCTGGAGCGGCGCTTCGGTCTCATCGGCGGCGACATCTTCCACGGTGCGCTCACGCTGGATCAGCTGTTCAGCGCCCGACCGGTGCTGGGCAACGCCGCCTACCGCGCGCCCATCGGCGCGCTCTACATGTGCGGCGCCGGCAGCCATCCGGGCGGCGGCGTCACCGGCGCGCCCGGGCACAACGCGGCGCGGGAGATCCTCTCCGACCTGCGCTGGCGCAAGCTCTTGCCCTGGCGCGGGCATGCGCGGCGCGGCTGATGTCAGCGAAGCTGGTGGTGGCGCTGGTGGGTCTGCCCGGCAGCGGCAAGTCGACCCTGGCCGCACCCCTCTGTCAGCGCTTCGGCCTCAGTGAGATCAATCGCGACACGCTTCGGGAACAGCTGTTCCCAGACTGCCAGTTCACCCCACAGGAGAAGCAGGCGGCCTACGCTTCGGTGCTGAAGTGGCTGCGGGCCCACTGCGACCTGGGTGAGGGATCGCTCATCGACGGCATGACCTTCGGCAGGCGCGCGGAGCGCCAGGCGGTACGCGCCATCGCCGTGAAGCATGGCTTCCGCTTCGTGGCCCTGTGGCTGGATTGCCCGGTGGAAGTGGCGGTGGAGCGGGTGGCGGCCCAGCGGCATGTGGCCGGCGACCGCGCACCGGATCTGGTCCGGGCTGTCGCTGGACGTTTTGAAAGGCCGAGCACCGCTGTACGTATCGACGCGACGCTGCCGCCGGACGAAGTGTTGCAGCGCGCGGTGGCTGCGCTGGATGACTTCAGCTGATGTAGCCGGTCCGTATAGTCATGGGCCAAAGCACCGTGCGCGCGATCCCAGGATCACCCCAGGTTTTCAGCAACTCATCACCCACCAACTCCAATGGGTCCTTGCCGTTCCTCTTGATGTAGTTCTGGGTCGCGGACCAGCTGCGCAGGTAGCCCACGTATCCCTCCAGGGTCCACTGCACTTCCATCTGGAAGCGCGGCAACTCGATCTCCGTGAAGGGAAAAGCCAGGTCCGCGTAACCGCGCTCCACGTGCTTGCGCTCCGGCGGCCAGTAGGCATCGCCCAGGATGCCGTTGTAGAGCTGTTCGGTGACCTCATCCACGCCCGGGTTCACGGTGCAGCGCATGTAGCAGGAACAGGCTAAGAGACCCTGCGGCTTCGCCACCCGGCGGACTTCCGCATAGAAACGCGGCAGATCGAACCAATGCAGGGATTGGGCCACGGTGACCAGGGCCATGCTCCGGTCCGGCAGGCCGCTGGCCTCCGCCGGGGCCACCGCGTAGTGGATCTTCGGATGCGGCACGGCGGCGGCGATCTGCTTGTCGCTGGCATCCGTGGCCTCCACCCGCTCGAACAGTTCCGCCAAGCCCAAGGCCGCCTGGCCATTGCCGGTGGCGCAGTCCCACACCCGTTCCCGGTCCGGCGCCAGGGCCGCCAGCGCCTTGAACATGCCGGCCGGGTAGGCGCCGGGACGATAGCGGGAGTAATCCACCGCGTGGCCGGAGAAATGATCTTTGAAGGCGTTCTCACTCATGCGCCTATTATATCGATACGCTGATGCAGCTATTCCCGCAGTGTGCTGGAGAAACAAACCATGAAAGTCCTCGCCATGGTCGGCAGCCTGCGCCAGGGTTCCTATAACAGGATGCTGCTGCAGGCAGCCCTCGAACTGAAACCTGAAGACATGGACATCGAGTCGGCGGATATCGGCGAGATACCGCTGTACAACGAGGATGTGCGCGAGAAAGGGCTCCCGCCACCGGTGCAGAAGCTGCGCGAGCAGATCCGGGCAGCGGACGCGCTGTTGTTCGTCACGCCCGAGTACAACTACACGATACCCGGCGTGCTCAAGAACGCCATCGATTGGGCTTCTCGTCCGCCGGACCAGCCCTTCAACGACAAACCCGCCGCCATGCTGGGTGCTTCCATCAGCCGTCTCGGCACCGCCCGCGCCCAGTACCACCTGCGACAGAGCTGCGTGTACCTGAACATCCACGCCTTGAACCAGCCGGAGGTGATGGTGGCGGACGCCGCCAAGCACTTCGAGTCCGGCAAGCTCACGGACGAGAGTGCCCGCAAGCTCATCACCCAGTTACTTCTCAATCTCGAGACCTGGACCAGAAGACTGCAGAGCAAGTGACGCAGACAAGAAGGGCCGCTTGCGCGGCCCTTCTTGCATCAGTCGAAAGCCTCGCTCAATGCTCGGTGGCTTCGCCGCCGGTGGCGGAGATCCACTTCATCACCGGGATCATGGCGATCGCGAGTACGGTGAAACCCAGAGCCCAGTAACCGAGTTCCATGCACAGGTCGGTATAGAGCGGCAGTGACCGCACCGGATCGGTGATGTTGTCCGGGACGCTGGCATAGGTCGCCACGATGCCGCCCAGGTACTGGGAGATGCCCGTGGCCAGGAACCACAGCCCCATCACGAGGCCGCGCATCTTGGGGCCCACGTAGCGGGCCACCATGGCGAGGCCGAGACCGCTGATGAGCAGTTCACCCAGGGACTGCAGGCAATAGCCCCACACCATCCACCACAGGGAGATCTTGCCGGCCACGGCGAAATGCCCGCTCAGGCCGTAGATGAAGAAGCCTGCCGCCAGGATCACGAAGCCCATGGCGAACTTGGTGGAGATGTGGAAGTCGCCGCCCTTGCTCTTGCCCCAGTGGTTATAGAGCAAAGCCAGCAAGGGACTCAAGACGAAGATCCAGAAGGGGTTCAGCACCTGCACCTGTGCCGCCGGAGCCACGTAGCCGTAGAAGTTGAGATCCACGTTGCGGTCCGCGAACAGGGTGAGGGAGGTGGACATCTGCTGGTAGTAGATGAAGAAGGCCACGGTCTGCAGCGTGAGGATGAACACCGCCAGCACGCCTTTCCTCTCCTTGGCGTTGCCGATCCACCACATCCAGGCGAATACCACGATTGCCGCGATGCCGGCCGCCCACACGATGCCGCGTGCCAGGGCGAGGTTCTGGATGATGAAACTCACGGCCACGATGCCCAGGATCATGCCGCCGATGACCATCAGCAGTTTCTTCATGTCCACCGGTTTGAAATCCGGTTCCGAACCCACGTGGCCGAGGTGGCGGCGCATGAAGAAGAAGTTGATCTGGCCCACCGCGAGACCGACTGCGCACAGCGCGAATGCCACGTGCCAGCCCCACCAGAGCGCGAACAGCGGCGTGAAGGTCTGGGAGATGAAAGCGCCCAGGTTCACCGCCATGTAGTACATGGTGAAGGCGCTGTCGAGCTTGGCGGACTCGCCCTGGTAGAGCTTGGAGATCACGTTGGCCGGGTTGGCCTTGAATACGCCGCCACCCACCGCGACGATGGCGAGCGCCGGGAACATCAGCGCTGGCACCGGCAGCGACAGCAGTATGTAGCCGAGGGTCAGGAAGGAGGCGCCGACGACCGAGGTGCGCTTGCTGCCCAGCACGCGATCCCCGATCCAGCCGCCTACCGCGGGGACCGCATAGGCCATGGCCGTGAAGGCACCGAAGGTGAGGTTGGCCCTGTCGTCGCTGTAGCCGAGCTGATGCACCATGTACAGCACGATCACCGCGGTCATGCCGTAGTAACCGAAGCGCTCCCACATCTCGATGAGGAACAGGGTGACGAACCCCAGCGTCTTGGACGGCGTCATGGATCTGGCGACAGCGACCGTGGTGTTCATAGGAGGTCCCATGTGATGGAGGGTGGCATCCGCCATGCGGATGCAACATAACCCGTGCCTTTAAGTACCAGAATATGGCAGGCCTGTGAAGCTTGCGGCTGGAAAGCCTTTGCCACCGTCGCATTGGCAATCCTCAGGGCTATGAAATATGGTCTGGGACTCACTCTAAGCGCGGGTATGTCGCATGATCGACCTCTATTACTGGCCCACCCCCAACGGACAGAAGCTGCGCGTGTTCATGGAGGAATCCGCTCTCCCGTGCCGCGCCCACAAGGTCGACATCGGCAAGGGCGAGCAGTTCAAGCCGGAGTTCCTGGCCATCTCTCCCAACAACCGCATCCCCGCGATCGTCGATCACGCGCCCAAGGACGGCGGCAAACCCGTCTCGGTGTTCGAGTCCGGCGCGATCATGTATTACCTGGCGGAGAAGAGCGGCAAGTTCATGCCGGCTGACATGCGCGGCCGCGCCGAAGTCCTGCAATGGCTGTTCTGGCAGAACTCAGGACTCGGGCCCATGGCGGGGCAGAATGGCCACTTCCGTTATTACGCGCCCGAGGAGATCCCTTACGCCATCGACCGCTACACCCGCGAAGTGGGTCGCCTGTTCGGCGTGCTCGACAAGCGGCTCGCGGATCGCGCCTTCGTGGCGGGCGAGTACTCCATCGCGGACATGGCCTGTTATCCCTGGGTGCTGCCCTTCAAGGGTTTGCACCAGGACATGGCGGACTTCCCGCATCTCCTGCGTTGGTTCGAGACCATCAAGGCGCGGCCGGCGGTGCAGCGCGCCTATGAAGGTGTGAGCGAGCCCTACACCCAGAAGCGCACGTTCACGGATGAGGAGCGCAAGACCCTCTTCGGCCAGACCCATAAAGATCGATAGTTTCTTAAAGCAGTTCTAGCTGGCCGCCTTCGGGCGGCACCTTGAAGAGGGAAGTGTCGAGGCGCATGCGGCTGCCGAAACCCATGTGCAGCCGCTTGGTCGCAAGCGCGAACCTCTGGGCGATCAGCTCCGCGAACAAGCCGGTGCCACGCATGCGGGTGCCGAAGCCGGAGTCGTATTCCTGGCCGCCGCGGGACTGGCGGATGATGCTCATCACGTGCTCGGCCTTGAGCGGATAGTGCTCCGCCAGCCATTCCTTGAAGAGCTGCTTCAGCTCGTAGGGCAGGCGCAGCAGCGTGTAGCCCGCGCCGCGGGCGCCCGCCGCCGCAGCCGCTTCCAGGATGCTTTCCATCTCGCTATCGTTCACCACCGGGATGATGGGCGCGGTCATCACGCCCACCGGCACACCGGCCGCTGACAGCTGCTCTATGACCTTGAGCCGTCCCGCCGGACTGCCGGCGCGCGGTTCCAGGTGGCGCTTCAGGTCATTGTCCAGGGTGGCGATGGTCACCATCACTACCACCAGGTTCAGCTTCGCCATCTCCGAGAGGATGTCGAGATCGCGCGGTGACGCGGTGCTCTTGGTGATGATGGTGCAGGGATGCTTGAAGCGCAGCAGCACCTCCAGGATGCTGCGGGTCACCTTCAGTTTCCTCTCGATGGGCTGGTAGGGATCGGTGTTGGCGCCGATGGTGATGGACTGCACGCGATAGGAAGGCTTACGCAGTTCCTCATCCAGCAAGCGCGCTGCCTCGGCCTTGTAGAAGAGCTTGGTCTCGAAGTCGAGACCCGGCGAGAGGTTTAGGTAGGCGTGGCTGGGCCGCGCGTAGCAGTAGATGCAGCCGTGCTCGCAGCCCTTGTAGGGGTTGATGGATTGGTTGAAGGGGATGTCCGGCGATTGGTTGCGGGTGATGATGGTGCGCGCCGGGTCGGCCTTCACGATGGTCTCGATGGGCGCGGGTTCATCCTCCGGATCCGGCGTCCGGTCCCAGCCATCGTGTTCGCTCTCCTTGCGCACGCTCTCGAAACGGCCTTCCGGATTGGAGAGGGCGCCGCGGCCTTTTTGGTGGACGGTGGACATACCCATAAGTGAGCCTATAGTACCTGTATATATATACAGTATAGCTCAGTTTACCCCTTGGGTTTTGGGGCTTCCAGGGCTCCGTGATAAGGTACAGGCCGACCCGGAGTTGACCGCCCTCGACATGCTTTCCAAGCTGAAATCGCCCCTGATGCCGTTCCTGTGCGGCCTATTGGCTGCCTGCGCATCGGCCCCGAAGGCCCCAGCGGCGGTATCCGCACTCTCTGCCCAGCCCTCCGTACCGGCCCTGATCGCCACGCCGGTGAACGACAGCGCCGCCGCGTCCATCGAAGCGCGGGTGCCGGCCCAGCAGGACGCTTTCATGCAGTTGCGCTTCACCTTGCAGCCGGATGGCCGGGTACAGGGCGCCGAGATCCTCAGCAGCGAACTGCCGGAAGACACCAGCAACGCGGTGTTGGGCGCGTTCGGCGCGCTGCATTTCCGTGCCTACGAGGACGGAGGCAAGCCCGTCGCGCATCTCTTCACTTATCCGTTGTTCTTCGGCCCCGATGCGGTGCCGGACCGTACCCGGTATTTCTGCGAGCACATGGCGCAGGTCTACAAGCCGCGCGACCGCTGCGACATGGTGACCGAGGGTACTTGGCGCGTGTACCGCATCACGCCCGCGTATCCCGATGCCATGCTTTCGACGCCGGTGCCGGGACAGGTGACCTTGAGCTTCGATCTCGAGCCGAGCGGCGTACCGAGCAACGTCAAGGTGCTGCACTCCGATCCGCCGGGTGTGTTCGACACCGCCGCGGTGGTGGCACTGCAGCAATGGTATTTCGAGCCGCTCGACGGCCCGCCACCCGCCGGCGTGCAGCACGCGAGCGTCACCGTGAACTTCAAGCCGCCCGCCGGGGGCTACTGATGTACCGCGTCTATGGCATGAGCAGTTCCGGGAACTGCTACAAGGTGCGCCTGTTGCTCACGCAACTCGCCGAGCCCTTCGAGTGGATCGAGACGAGCACGCTGAAGCAGGAGACCCGCACTCCGGAGTTCCTCAAGCTCAATACCAACGGCAAGATACCGCTGCTGCAACTCGAGGACGGCCGGCTGCTGCCGGAATCTGACGCCATCCTCTGCTATCTCGCGGAAGGCACGGTGTTCCTGCCGGCGGATCGCTGGCTGCGCGCCGAGGTCCTGCAGTGGATGTTCTGGGAGCAATACAGCCACGAGCCCTATATCGCGACCACGAGGTTCATCCGGCATTTCCTCAAGGACGATGCCGAACCCACGCTGCCGCAGAAGATGGCGCGCGGTTACCAGGCGCTCGGGGTGATGGAACAGCACCTCGCGACCCGGCAATTCTTCGTCTGCGAGACCTACACCGTGGCGGACGTGGCGCTATATGCCTATACCCATGTGGCGCAGCAGGGCGGTTTCGATCTCGGGCGCTTTCCCGCACTGCGTGCCTGGTTGGGACGGGTGGCCGCTCAGCCGCGCCACCTGCCTCTAACATGGTGAGGTAGTCTGGGATACACGTCGGACGATGATGGAGGGGAGCCATGACGCGTAGTCGATTCCGTTGGGTGGTGGTCGCCCTCATCTTCTTCATCACCATGGTGAACTATGTGGACCGCTCGGCCCTGTCCTACGCGGTGCATGACATCGCGGCGGAATTCCATTTCGATCCAGGCATGGCGGGCCGCATCCTAGGCGCCTTCGGCGTGGGCTACATCGTCACCACCTTCCTCGGCGGCATCTGGGCCGACCACTACGGTGCCCGCAAGACCCTGTTCTTCGCTTCCCTGCTGTGGTCCGTCTCCATCGGCGTGACCGGCTTCGCCTCGGGTTTCGGCATGCTGTTCGGCGCGCGGATATTGCTCGGCGTGGCGGAAGGCCCAAACTTCCCGGCCTTGAACCGCGCGGTGGCGGACTGGCTCTCGCCCACTGAGCGGGCCATCGCGCTGTCCAACTCCCTGGTGGCCGTGCCGCTGGCGCTGGCGGTGGGTGCGCCCATCGTGACCCAGCTCATCATCCATCTGGGTTGGCGCGGCATGTTCCTGGCGCTGATGGTCTTGGGCGCCTTGTGGCTGCCGCTATGGTGGATATTCTTCCGCGACTTCCCGGAGGACAGCCGGCACGTGAACAAGGCGGAGCTGGCCCACATCCGCGAGGGCGCTGCGCCGCCGCAAGTGGCTGCGCGCCGCCGTCACGGGGCAGGTCTCTGGAAGTTCCTGTTCTCCAATCCGACCCTGCTCGCCAACGACTGGGCCTTCTTCGTCTTCGGCTATTACCTCTTCTTCTTCATGACCTGGTTGCCGAGCTACTTCCAGCAGGTCTATCACCTGGAGTTGAAGCAGGTGGGGCTCTTCAACGTGCTGCCCTGGTTGCTCGCAGCCGTGTTGTTATGGGCCTTCGGTTATCTCTCGGACCGGCTGTTGAAGCGCACCGGCAGCCTGCGTATCGCCCGCTCGCACCCCATCTGGATCTCGCAGCTCTTGGCGGCGCTGTGCATCCTGCCGGTCATCTACACCCACAGCTTCGGCGTGGCCCTGACCTTCATCTCCCTGGCAGTGGCGCTAGGGATGAGCACCAATGCCGCCTACTACGCCATCAACGTGGACGTGGCCAAGGAGCGTTCCGGCACGGCCCTGGGAGTGATGGATGCGCTGTTCGCCCTGGCGGGCTATCTCGCGCCTACCGTCACCGGCTGGCTGGTGGGTGGCAGCGGCAACTTTGCCACGCCGTTCTGGCTGATGTTCGGCCTCGCCATCTCCTCCGTGCTGGTGGTGATCATGTTTCATCATCCGGACCGGACAAAAAAGCTGGAGGGGACCTGACGTGCGTCTATTCGACTTACTGATATTTGGGCTTGGTGTGCTTTGCGCCTGTTCGGCTTATGGTTTCCGGTACTTCATACGAAAATACAATGGCAGTCCGGATCAGGTACTGCGCCAGAAGGCGCTGGCCTATCAGAACCTTGGTCTGGTGAAACAGTTCACTACTGGCGCCGTCATCATGTTCCTTATGGCGCTGACAGGATTCCTGGCCCGATAAAAAGACGCCCACCTTGCGGCGGGCGTCCTCATCTTCTCTTCAGCTATGCAGTTTACTGATGTGTAGCATCATCATAGAACTTCGCCAGATCAGCTTTCAGCTTCTTCAGTGCCGACTCATGCATGTAGATCATGTGGCCGGACTCGTAGTAACCGTAGCGCAGGTTCTTCCGCAGCGAGTCGTCCAGGCCCATGTGATCGAGCGTGTACTCGGTCTCGAAGAAGGGCGTGGCGAAGTCGTAATAGCCGTTGGCCGAGAACACCAGGAGATGCGGGTTCTGGGTCATGGCGATGCGCAGGTCCTCCGCCACGTCGAACAGCGGCGCCTTGTTGCCGTCCACCCGGTGGCTCCAGTCCCAATCGCCGCCCACGTCGTAGGACGTGGGCCGGTAGCTCATATCTGTGTCGAAGTGCAGTTCGGTGCGCACGTAGTTGTTGAACGACGCCACGAAGGCCGGCCCGAAAGCATCGGAGGCGGGGTCGCTCTCCGGCGACTCGCCGGCGGAGTCGTGGTCGATGCCGAGATAACGCGCGTCCAGACGCCCCGTGACGCGGGCTTCATCCCGCAACAGGCCCTTCTGGAACCGGTCCGGAGTGATGCGCAGCTTGGCTTCCATGATGAAGTCGGTGCTCAAGCCGGTGAAGGCTGCGAGCTTGGCCGCCACTGCCTGGCGTTCCGCCGGCGTCAGCGTGTCGCCCTTGGATAGCGCCGTTGCGTATTCCCCAAGCGCGAATTCACGGGCCTGCTGCACGAAGGTCGCCACGTCCGCCGGCGGGTTCGGCACCTTCTTGTGGTACCACGCGGTGGCCGCCATGGTGGGCAGGTACAGCTCGTAGGGTTCGTCCACCGCGTAGTTGGGACCGAAATAGTCCACGTACGCGTCGAGCCAGGAGGACACCAGCACCACGCCGTTCAGGGCGATGCCCTTGCCTTCGAGCCAGGCCGAGAGGCCCGCCGCGCGGGTGGTGCCATAGCTCTCGCCCAAGAGGAACTTAGGCGAATTCCAGCGATCGTTCTGGCTGATGTAGCGCTGGATGAAGCGGCCGAAGGCCGAGATGTCCTGGTCCACGCCGTAGAAGTCCTTGGCCTCGCCCTTGCCGACGATGCGGCTGAAGCCGGTGCCGATGGCATCCACGAACACCAGGTCGCTCTTGTCCAGCAGCGTGTAGGCATTGGGCGCCAGGTTGTAAGGCGAGGGCGGGGTCGATGTCGCATCCGGCGTCACCACCCGCACCGGAGCGAAGGAACCCATGTGCAGCCACATGCTGGAGGAGCCGGGGCCGCCGTTGAAGATGAAGGTCACCGGGCGCTTTGCATCGCCGCTGGTGTAGGCCACATAGAACATGCTGGCCACCGCTTCATCCTTGTCGTCCTTTATGAGCAGCGTGCCGGCAGTGGCGTCGTAGCTCATGCTCTTGCCGTCCACGCTGGCGCTGTGGTGCGTCACCGACTTCAGCTCCTTCGGGATGGGCGCGGCCTTGGAGTCGGACTTGGCGTCCGATGCATCGTCAGCGAAGGCCGGCATCGCTGCCGTGAGGCCGAGCATCAGGATCAGTGCGAGCTTCTTCATGGTTCTCTCCTTATTGTTCGCGACGCTCAGCGCGTGGCGGTGGCGTCGTAGAACTTGGCGAGGTCGGCCTTCATCGCCTGCAGCGCGGGCACGTGCAGGTAGATCATGTGGCCGGACTCGTAATAGCCGAACTGCACGTTGGCGCGCAGGGTGGGATCCAATCCCAGGTGATCAAAGGTGTATTCGCTGGCGCCGAAGGGTGTGGCCAGGTCGTACCAACCGTTGGCCACGAACACCTTGAGGTGTGGGTTCTGGCTCATGGCCTGACGCAAGTCCTCGGCCACGTTCAGCGAACCCGGCCACCAGGGGTTGAAGCCGTTGCTGTGCTTCCAGTCCCAGCCGCGGTTGGCGCCATCGGCAGAGAGCTTGTAGGTCCGGTCCGGCGTGTACTGCAGCTGATCCTGCATGTAGCTGTGGAAGGCGGCGCTGTAGGGGCCGCTGATGTAGGCGCTGGCCGGGTCGAACTCCGGCGCTTCGCCGGCGTTGTCGACGTCGATGCCGGTGAAACGCGAGTCCAGCCGGCCCACGGTATGGCCCTCGTCCCTGGTCAGCTCCTTCATGAAGCGGCCGGGGAAGATGCGCAGCTGTGACTCGGTGAGATAGGTCTCGCTGAGGCCGCTGTATTGGGAGAGCTTCTTCAGCACGTCGGCGCGGGTGGTGGCGTCGAGCTTGTCGCCTTTCATCAGCGCGTCCGCGTATTCGCCGAACGAGAAATCACGTACCTGCTGGATGAAAGCCTTGAAGTCGGCGGGCTTGGGGTTGAGCTTGTTGTGGTAGTACGCCACCGCCGCGTAGCTCGGGAGGTTGGTGATGAAGGGCAGGTCGTTGCCCACGTTGAAGCTCTCGGTGGCGAAATCCAGGATCGAGGACACCAGGATCACGCCGTTCAGCGCCACGCCGTCGTTGGTGAGCAGGTTGGAGAGCAGGGCCGAGCGGGTGGTGCCGTAGCTCTCGCCCATCAGGTACTTGGGGCTGTTCCAGCGGCCGTTCTTCGAGAGATAGCGCTCGATGAATTGGCTGAAAGCCTTGCCGTCCTGATCCACGCCCCAGAACTCCTTGTCCTTGGACTTGCCCACCGCGTGGCTGTAGCCCGTGCCGATGGCGTCGATGAACACGAGATCAGTCTTGTCCAGGAGCGAGTACTGGTTATCCACCAGCGAATAGGGTGCCGCAGGCGAGGACTGGGCGTCCGTCGTCACCACGCGCTTCGGCCCCACCGAACCCATGTGCAGCCAGATGCTGGCGGAGCCGGGGCCGCCGTTGTAGAGGAAGGTCACTGGACGCTTGCCGAGATCGGCGCCGTCCTGGGTGTAGGCCACGTAGAACATGCTGGCGGTGGGCTCGTCCTTGTCGTCGCGGATCAAGAGCGTGCCGGCGGTGGCGGTGTACTTGATGGTCTCGCCGCTCACGCTGAGGCTGTGACGGCTGACCGCATTGTCTTCCTTAGGGGGAGCTTCGGCCGCGGCGGCCGCATCGGCGGTCTTGGCCGCGGGGGCATCGTCGGCGTAGGCCGGGACGGCCATCCCGAAGGGCAGGGCAAGCATGAGGACCGCGAGAAGGCGTGGCATGGAAGGCTCCCTAGTCCGAAGGAACCGGGAGGTTACCCCGCCCGGCAAGGCTTAAGCCATATAGGACAGGCGCCCCATGGCTATGTTCCGGAGAAGCCTGGGCTTTTTAGGTCGCGCCAAATGAAACGCCCGCCTTGCGGCGGGCGTTTTAGAGCGTTTGGCAGAGCCTTTTAGGGGTTACCGGCTTCCGTATAGAACTTCGCCAGGTCAGCCTTGAGGGCCTTATGGGACTCCGGGTTGAGATAGATCATGTGCCCGGAGGGGTAGTAGCCATACTCCACGTGCTTGGCCAGGTCCGCCGGCAGGCCCATCTGCTGCAGGTCGAACTCGGTCTTGAAGAAGGGCGTGGCGAGGTCGAACCAGCCATTGGCGGAGAACACCCGCAGATGCGGGTTCTCGCGCATGGCCTGGCCGAGATTCGCCGCCACATCCGGCAGTGGCGGCGTGCGGAAACCGGGGCGGCCCGGCAGGTCATGCTTGAAGTCCCAGTTGCGGATCACGTCGTAACCCGTCACGTGGTAGCTGCCGTCGCCCGTATACCCCAAGTCGTTGCGCAGGTAGCGGTTGAAGGCGGCGGTGAAGGCGGCGCTGATGGCGGTGTCGGAGGCGTCGTAGTCCGGCGTCTCCTCGGCGTCATCCACGTTGATGCCTTCGAAGCGCGCGTCGTAGCGGCCCACGGTGCGGTCATCGCCGCGCAACAGTTCCGCGCGGAAGCGCGAGGCGGTGACCCGCAGGTTCGCCTGCTTGAGATAGTCCTCGCTCAAGCCTGTGTAGGCATGCAGCTTGTCCAGCACCTGCTGGTACTCCGTCGCCGGCAAGGCGTCGCCCTGGTAGAGCGCGTCCGCGTATTGGCCACGGGCGAAGGCGCGCACCTCCGTGAGGAAGGATTTCAGGTCAGCGGGTTTGTTCGGCAGCTTGTCGTGGAACCAGGCGATGGCGGCGTAGGAGGGCAGGTAGCTCACGAATTCCAGGTCAGTGCCCGGCATGGTGTCGCCGTAGTTCAGCACCGAGGACACCAGGATCACGCCGTTCATGGCCACGCCCTTGCCCTGCAGCCAGTCCACCAGATACGCGGAACGGGTGGTGCCGTAGCTTTCGCCCAGCAGGAACTTGGGCGAGTTCCAGCGGTTGTTGAGGCTCAGGTAACGCTGGATGAAGCGGCCGAAGGCGTCCACGTCCTCATCCACGCCCCAGAAATCCTTGCCCTCGGCCTTGCCGACGGGTTCGCTCATGCCGGTGGACATGGCGTCGATGAACACCAGGTCGCTCTTGTCCAGTAGGCTCTCCTGGTTCTGCACCAGGTCATAGGGAGGCGGCGGGGTCGCCGCGCCGTCGCTGGTCACCACGCGCATCGGGCCGAAGGCGCCCATGTGCAGCCAGATGGAAGAAGAACCGGGACCGCCGTTGTAGAGGAAGGTCACGGGGCGATGGTCGGTGTCCTTCACCCCGTCCTGCACGTAGGCCACGTAGGACATGCTGCCCACGGACTCGTCCTTGTCGTTCTTGATCACCAGGTTGCCGAAGGTGGCGGTATAGGCGATGGACTTGCCGCCGACGTCGATGCTGTGATGGGTGACGTATTTGTCTTCCTTGGGGATGGGCTTCACTTCCGGTGCCGGCGGCTTGGCGCCGGCGGAGGGGGCATCATCGGCGGCGTAGGCCGCACCTGCCACGAGAGCCAGGGACACGAATCCTATGAGAAAGCGTTTCATCTAAATCCTCCTTTGAACGTTATCCCCGGTTCATTTTTATGTCGATCTCATCTCACTAACTGGACTGCGGCGAAGGGACGCACCGAGGCCCGAAAGATCCTGGGACGGATTTTTCGGGCTTACGATGTGGAAGCCGCTTCGGCGAATGCATCGCGAGTCATGTTCTCGGGTCCGGCGGCCTTCGCCACCACGTTGTCTTCGATACGGATGCCGCCGAACTTGCGCAAAGCGTCCACGCGGGCCCAGTCCACGAACTTGCCGTTGGGACCGGCCTTGAGTTCCGTCAGCAGGGCATCGATGAAATACAGGCCCGGCTCGATGGTGACCACGAATCCTTCTTCCAGCACGCGAGTGGCTCGCAGGAAGGGATGGCCCTCCGGGCGCGGGATCGTGCCGCCGGCGGGGCCGGCCATGAAACCGCCCACGTCGTGGACTTGCAGGCCCAAGAGGTGGCCGAGGCCGTGGGGAAAGAACGCGGAGGTGATGTGCGCGTCCACGATGGCTTCCGCCGGCAGCTTCACCAGGTTGAACTTCTCCAGGATGCGCCCCACCGCGTGGTGGGTCTCCACGTGCAGCTCCTTGAAATCCACACCCGGCTTCACCCGCCCCACCAGCTTCTGCTGTTCCTCGTCGAGTGCGCCGATGAGCGCCTGGAACTCATCGCCCTTCCCGGAATAGGTACGGGTGATGTCCGAGGCATAGCCGTGATGCTGGGTGCCGGCATCGATGAGGAAGGAAAGATGCTGGGCAGGTTTGGCGCCCTGCCAATGCTGGTAATGCAAGGTGGCGGCGTGCTCGTTCAGCGCCACGATGGCGTGATAGGCCTGCTGGTCATCCGCTTGACCTGAGCCCATGACGAAGGCGTCGTGGATCTCGTATTCCGAGGCGCCGGCGCGGAAAGCTTTCTCGGCCGCGAGATGGCCGCGCACGCCGGAGGCATTGGCGCGGCGCATGCATTCCAGTTCATAGGCGGTCTTGGCGGCGCGGGCGTAATGCAGCGGGTTCAGCAGGTTCTCGGGGTTCACTGCACCGAAGCCCCAGTCGCCGAACTCCTCGCGCCATTCACCGATGAAGGCGCGCTTCGCAGCGCTTGGCAGCGCCGCCTTGGCGTCACCGGCCTGCTTCACCACGCGCACGTCGAAATGCTCCACCCAATGACCGCTGGGCGGTGCCGGCGGCACGTGCCAGTAATCGTCCGGCTGGAAATAGATCAGCGCGGGTTTCTTGCCGGCGTTGTAGACCACGAAGGAATCGTGGGCCTCGGTGAGCGGCAGCCACCACTTGAACTGGGGATTGATCTTGAAGGGATAGGGCGCATCATCCAGGAACTGGTAGTGCAGCGCACCGGCGTATACCGCCACCTGGTCGCAGCCGGCGGCCTGCATGGCCGCATCGAAGTGGCGGCGTACTGCGTTAAGGTGGGCCGGGTAATCTCGCGCCAGGACGTCGCTCATGGGGCTATCCGTAGTACGGGGAAGCCCGATTGTAATACCGGCCCCCGGTAAATGCAGGGTATCAATGCATGGCTATATAAGCCGTCACTTCCTCCCGGTCGTGGTAGAGCTGCTTGCAGAGCAGGCTGTATTTCAGACCCGCCCCATCCAGCCGCTCCTGTAGTCCATCCAGGCAGGCCCACAGGGATTCATGGCGCTTCTTCATGGGCAGCTTGAGGTTGAACAGCGCGCGCTGGCAGTCGCCGCGGGTAAGCCACTCACCCGTCAGCGCCGCGATGCGCTGCGGCTGCTCCACCATGTCACACAGCAGCCAATCCACGGGTCTGGGAGGCCGATAGCGGAACCCATCCTCGCGGCGATGTTCCACCAGGCCCGAATCCAGCAGCGCCGGCTGCATGGGCCCGTTGTCCACCGCCGTGACCCGGATGCTGCGTTGCACCATCTGCCAGGTCCAGCCGCCAGGCGCGGCGCCGAGATCCACAGCCTTCATGCCCGCCCTAAGCGCGGTCTCCTGCTCCGCAGCATCGAGGAACGTGAGCAGCGCCTCCTCCAGCTTCAGGGTCGAGCGGCTCGGCGCTTCCCGGGGCAGCTTGAGCCTCAAGATGCCGTTAGAGAGCGCGCTGCCCTCCTCGCCGGAGGAGAAACCGATGCGCACGCGGCTGGAATCCGTGAACAGGAGATGCAGCCGGCGCGGCGCCTTCTTGAACACCGGCAGTCCGCGCTTCGCCAGTGCGGAAGTGAGCGCCGGCGTGAAGCGCTTGAGGAAGTTCGCAAGTTCCTTGCCCGCCTCGGTGTCCGGATGCTCCATCAGGATCGCGTGCACCGGCCCGGGCTCCGCTGCCAGGGCGCGCAGGATCGGATCGATGCGGTCGCCGGCGGGAAGATCCTCGAGCGCCGCGACCTGCCGGAACGCCTGGCGCGCGAACACGCGTCGCAGCAGCGGCCCACCCGGGCCCGGTGCGGTCACCACGCCCTCGGCGACCGCCTCGCCGCCGCTCTCGAGGGCACATTCGGCCTCGAAGCCGGGACGGCATTGCAACACCCAGGTATCTTGCATGCCGCATTGTAAGCACCCGCCGGGACGCACGGTAAGATAGCGGTCTCGCACTGCCGGGATTTCACGCCCGCCCATGCCAGCAACCATGGCTGACATCCATCGTCTCATGAGCGAGGCGTCCCACGCCTTCGGCCGCGGCGAGTTGCAGCGGGCGGCCGAGAATGCGGCCGAAGTGCTGAAGCTCGCGCCTGACAACCCGGACGCCTTGCACCTCATGGGTCTGTGCCTGTTGCGGGCGGGCGATGCGCGCCGCGCCGCCGCCCTGATCCGTGAAGCCTCGTTGCGCAAGCCCGGCGACCCACAACTCTTCCATAACTTAGGCATCGCCTGCGCCGAGGCCGGCGACGTCACCGGCGGTTTGAGCGCCTTCACCCGCGCCGCGATGCTCGATCCCCGGCACGCGGAGTCGCGTTTCAACCTTGGGGTCTTGAGCGAAGCCATCGGCGATGCGGTCGGCGGTGAGCATGCCTATCGCGACACCTTGATGCTCGCGCCACGTCATACGGGCGCCATGGCCGGTCTCGCCGCACTCCTGGAGCAGAGCAGTGCGCTGGATGAGGCAGGCCGATGGACCGCTGCCGCGTTGCTGGAGGCACCCGAGGAGCCCCTGGCCAACCTCACGGCGGCGCAGCTGGATCTGAGAGCGGGCAGGGCGGAGGAGGCCGTGTCGCGTCTGGAGAGATTGCTGGCTGGAAACCGGCTTACCCCGCGCAACCGGGCTCTGGCGGCGGGGCGCCTGGGTGCAGCCTATGACCGGTTGGGCAAACCTGAACAGGCTTGGCCGCCGTTCCTCGCTGCCAAGGCGGCGCTGCGGGAGATGCCGCAGCCGGCGCAGGACGGCGAAGGCGTCTATGGTTTCGCCGCTGCGGCGCGCATGGCGCGCTATGCGGATGAGCTATCGAAGGGCGTCCCGGTATTCTCCGGGCCGGCGCCGGTGTTCCTGGTGGGCTTTCCCCGCTCCGGCACCACGCTCCTGGACCAGATCCTCTCCGGACACCCGGACGTGGCGGTGCTGGAGGAGAAGGACACGCTGCAGGACGTGCTGCACGCCCATGTGTTGGGCGAGGCGGAGCTGCGGCGCTTCATCAGCCTGGATTCGGCCGGGCTCGAGCCCTGGCGACGCAGCTATTGGGATCGGGTCGCCGAGTTCATGCCGGGTCGTCCGGCTGATGCGGTATTCGTGGACAAGCTGCCCTTGAACAGCGTGTTCCTGCCGCTGATGCAGCGGCTCTTCCCCACGGCGAAGTTCCTGTTCGCCTTGCGCGATCCGCGCGACGTGGTGCTGTCCTGCTTCATGCAGAGTTTCGATCTCACAGAAGCCATGCGGCATTTCCTCTCGCTGGAGGAGACCGCCCGCTACTATGCCGCGGTCATGGGCATCGGCGCCGCTGCGGCGGAGCGGCTCGATCCGGTCCGCCTGCACCGTGTCCGGTACGAGCAGGTGGTGGTAGAGCCGGAAGCGGAAGCGCGCCGGCTGCTGGAATTCCTGGGCTTGGCCTGGCAACCGTCGGTGCTGGACTTCCAGAGTACGGCACGCG
This sequence comes from Gammaproteobacteria bacterium, assembly GCA_036271575.1. Taxonomy (GTDB): domain Bacteria; phylum Pseudomonadota; class Gammaproteobacteria; order Natronospirales; family REEB76; genus DASUBN01. The sequence goes on along the minus strand of DATBAJ010000006.1, from coordinate 10,637 downwards.
GCAAGCGCATCAATACACCGAGTTACTCGCAGGTGGCGGAGCCGATCTACACGAGGGCGAAAGAACGTTGGCGCAGATACGAGGCGCAGCTCGCGCCGGTGTTGCCGGTGTTGGAGCCGTTTGTGAAGCGTTTCGGCTACAACTAAGTAGTTCTAACCGTCCCTGGTGTCGTGACCAGCCCCGCCATCCCTGGCGGGCCGTGCGCCGCATGCGGCGCACCCCTGTACGTCAAAAAGAAACCCCGCGACCCTTTCGGACCGCGGGGCTCAAGCTACCCCACTATTCTGTTTTATTTCCCCGCTATCAGAACTTCCAACCGATACGGCCGTAGAAGAAGCGACCGGGCACGTCGTACAAAGTCGGATCGAAGCTGTTCAGCTGTTGCACCGACGAGATCGGCGGCTCCTTGCCGAACAGGTTGCGGATGCCCAACGTGAAGTTCATGCCCCACGAATCCATCGAGTAGCTGCCCTGCACGTCGTGATAGATCGTCGCGCCGTCGTGGTTCATGGCGTAGTTATAGGAATCGCCCGCTGGATCGGCAGGACCCGGCTGGCCGCAGGTTCCATCGCCCACCGGCGCCGGCTGGGTGGCGGCGAGGCAGGGCTCCCACACCGGGCCGACATAGCGCACGGTGTATTGAGCGGACCAGACGCCCGACACCCAGTTCAAGGTCAGGTTCGCCTTGTTCTTCGGGATGCCGAAGGGGAACACGGTACCGCCGCGTTCCGTACCCGCCAGTTCCGTCACGTCCGACCCGCCCGTGGCCGGATCGGGGGTGATGAGACGGTACGATTTGATGTGCGTCTCATCCAGGCTCAACTTGAAGTCACCCACCGAGGTGCTCGGGAACTGGTAAGCCACGCTGGTGTCGAAGCCCTCGGTGACGGTGGTGCCGACGTTGGTGATCTGGTCCGCCAGGGTCTGCACGGTGCCGAACACGGTGCGGTGGATCTTGGCGCAGGCATCGGGGTTCGACGCCGCCGCAGTCGCGGTATAGCACTCATCCATCAGGGCCTGACCGCTGATCGGCTGGATGGTGTTGTTCACCTCGATCTTGTAATAGTCGACGTTGAGGTTGAAGCCGGCCAGCGCATCCGGGCTGTAGACGAAGCCGACGGTGCGTGACACCGAGGTCTCCGGCTGCAGGTTCGGGTTGCCGCCCTCCAAGGTGTTGATCTGGAGGTTCGGCTGGATGTAGTTCGAAGGCACGTTCTGTGCTGCACACACCGGGGATTTGGCCGGCGCATCGCAGGGGTCCTGGATGTTGGCCGACAGGTTGGTGTTGCCGGAGAACAGGTCCTGGATGCTTGGGGCACGGAAACCCTGGGCCCAGGAAGCGCGCAACAGCCACTCATCGTTGGGCTGGTACTTGAGACCCCAGCGATAGGTATTGTTGCTGCCGAAGGTATCGTAGTTGGTGTGCCGGCCCGCGAGGTCGAGGTCCAGCAATTTGATGCCGGGCATCTCCGCCAGGATCGGCAGGTCCAACTCGCCGTACAGCGATCTCTCGCTGGTGCGGCCCGAGGTCGGCGCCACCGGCCGGCCCGGATTGAAGCTGTCATAGCCGTTCTGTGCGACCGAGTCCGGCAGGAAGAAGCCATCGTGCTCCAGGCTCTCCACGCCCAGGGCCAGGCCCAGGGGACCGCCCGGCAGGGTGCCGATATTGCTGTTGGTGATGTCGGCGTTGTAGATGCGCTGGTTGTTCTCGAACTGGTTCTGCGCCGTATAGGCGACGTAGTCCAGCATCGACTGGGTGATGCCGGCCTTGCCGTCGAACAGGTTCAGCGGCACGCAACCGGCCACTGCGGCGCAGATCGCTGGATCGCCCAGGGCCAGACGCAGGTGGCTCACGTCGAAGTGGCCGGCGTTGGTATCGAGCTCATCGTCCTTGGAGAAGGCGTAGCTCGCGTCCCAATCCCACTCACCGCCCAGCATGTTGAAGTAGCCGTTGAGGCCGCCGCTGAAGCGGAACATGTCTTCCTTCTCGTGGTAGATGCGGTCGCCGTTCTCCACCATGCGCCGACCCAGCAATTGCAGGTTCGGGCTGTTGCCGCTGGCGTTCAGGTCGAAGCCGAACGGATTGTATTTCTGGTTGGCCGGGATGTTGAGCGCGATGCTGCTGGAAGCGAAGAACAAGGGTTCCGGCGCCGCCTGCTGGAAGGAATCGCGGTGGTTGTACATCAAGTCGGCCCTGAAGGTCAGGTTGTCCGCGATGTCGGTGTAGCCCTGGAGGTAGCCGCTGTAACGCTCTTCCGGCGTCAGCACATAATTGAAGGGCGCGTAGTTGAAGCGGTCCTGTGAGCCGACGAAGGCCCGGAAGTCGCTGGGCTTGTTGCCGGCGGTGCCGGGGATCAGCGTCATGTCGCAGTCAGGCTGGTAGTTGGGTTTGGCCTTGGTGCCGATGTTGGTATTGGGGCACTGGGCCGAGGTCAGGCCGGTGCCTGGCGCCGGCGCATTGGCTGTCTTGTTGGGGTTGGTGCCCGGGATCAAGGACGGCGGCAGGAACACGAACCGGCCGTTGGCGGTGGCGGAACTGCCGGCGCTGAGTCCCTGGCCGATCACCGGCTCCTTGGAGATGTCGCGATTCGCGGACGGGATGGCCTGCTGGTCCGTGTACGCTATGCTGAATATCAAGCCGCTCTTGTCGGTGCTCGCGCCCATGGTGAAGTCATAGGCCGAGGTCTTGCCGTCGCTGTGGCCGTCGCCGTTGTAGATGCCCATGTAGGCATCCGCCGAGCGGCCGCTGTAATCCTTCACGGTGATGATGTTGACCACGCCGGCGATGGCATCGGAACCGTAGATCGCCGAGGCGCCGTCCTGCAGCACTTCGATGTGATCGATGACCGCGACCGGGATGGTGTTGAGGTCCACGGTGCCGTCGAGGCCGGTGGCCCAGCGCTTGCCGTTGACCAGCACCAGCACGCGTTGCGCACCCAGGTTGCGCAGGTCCACGTTGCTCTGGCCGCCGCCGGTGAAGGTGAAGTTGCCGCCGAAGTTATCGAGGGTGTTGAGCGCGGCGCCCGCGGAGGTGATCTTCTGCACGATCTGGCCGACCGTGGTGAGGCCGGTGGCCTTGATCTGTTCCTGATTGATGGTCTGGATCGGTTGGGCTTGTTCGACGCTGGTGCGCTTGATGCGGCTACCGGTGACTTCGATCTTGCCGAGCTGGGCGGTGCTCTGGCTGTTGGTGGTGGTCGTCGTGGTCGTGGTGCTGGTAGTGTCGTCGGCCAGGGCGGCGTTGGCACCGAGTCCGGCGACACCGACCATCAGGGCGAGGCGCACGGCTTTGCTGACGAGATTTTGCTGGGACATTATGATTCTCCTCCCGGAGCACATTGTTGTAGACGGCCGGCGCAGACACGGGGAATAAATCCCCGGCTGCCAAGGTCTGCGCGGCACCCCAAACGGTTCAGACTTCTATACTAGACCAAACTTTTCCAAGTCCAGCTGTTGCTAAATACCAAATATACGATTTAATGCGTACAACGACAGACGTAAAAACCGACTAACCCCATGATTTTATTTATAAATACTTTGAAATATGGTCATGATACGACCTCTCTCTAAGTAGGCCTCTTGCAACAGACCCCATCAAACGCTCCTGCCGCGGCGGACTTCGAGCTTGCCATCGACCACTTCATGGCAGGCCGGTTGCCGGACGCGGAACGTGCCTGTCGCAGGGCGCTGGCCGCGGAGCCGGCGCATCCGCACGCCCTGCACATGCTGGCCTTGATACGCATTGGGGCGGGCGGCCTTCACGAAGCACTCGCCTTGCTGGAGCAGGCGCTGGCGACGGGCGTGAAGCATCCCGCCATCGAACTTGCCCATGGGCGGCTTTTGGCGGACCTCAATCGGCCCGGCGAAGCCATCGCCGCGCTGCAACGCAGCCTCGCGCTTGATCCACGCCAGCCGCCGGTCATCGCACTGCTCGCCAACATGCTGTCCGCGTCGGGCCGTGCCAACGAAGCGCGAGGCCTGCTGGATAGGGCCTTGGCCGCGTGGCCTGAAGACCCGCATCTTTTGCCGGCGTCAGGTGCAGTGCACCTGGAGCAAGGAGCCTATGCGAAGGCCGAGACGGACCTGCAGCATGCCCTGGCCGTCAGTCCGTCGGACGCCGAATCCTATTCGAACCTCGCGACCTTCTACGAGCACAGCAATCGGCTGGACGAGGTACAGCGCCTCCTGGATTCCGCAGCAAAGCTCGGTCTGGTGAACAGTGCATGCAAGTTGATCGCCGCACGCTTGCTGCGCTCCCAGGGCCAGGCCGGGGCCGCGCGCGCGCTGCTGACGGAACTGCAGGGCGAGAAGGGCGTCACGCCCACCCAGCAGCGTGATCTGCAATCCGAGTTCGGCTGGTGTGCCGATGCCCTTGGCGATGTCTCCGCGGCGATGCTGCACTTTCAGGAAGCCAAGGACCGTGCCCTGGTGCTCGCGGCGCCGCCGCTGGAACTGCCGGAAATCTTTCCGCGGCAGGTGGCCTCGCTCAAGCGGTTCCTTGCGCAAAACGCGCTTCCCTCCGGCGATGCGCCGGCGGAGCCGACGCCCGCGTTCCTGGTGGGTTTCCCGCGTTCCGGCACCACGCTGCTGGACACGATGTTGGGAGCCCATCCGCGGGTGTTTGTGATGGAGGAGCAACCGAGCATCCAGGCGATGCTCGACCTGTATATCGCCCGGGGGCTGCACTATGCCGATGACTTGGCCCGACTGACGTCTGCGCACCATGCCGAACTTCGCGCGGCTCACCAGCAGGTATCGCGTGCCGCGGGTTGGGACGGGGTACGCCGCTTGGTGGATAAGTCGCCTTTCGGCACCTCCCATCTCGGGCTGATCCATCAGGTGTTCCCGGCTGCGCCCATCGTATTCATGGTCCGTCATCCCTGCGATGTGATCCTGAGTTGCTTCATGAACAACTTCAAGCTCCACAGTGGCACGGTGCATTTCACCAGGCTCGACTCCACCGTGGCGCTCTACTGCAGCATCATGGATCTCTGGCAGCTGTACGTGCAGCGCTTGCCACTCAAGTATCTGGTGCTGCGTTACGAGGATCTTATCGCGTCGCCGGAGGCCGAGATGCGGCGCCTGACCGGGTTCCTCGATCTTCCCTGGGAACCGCAGGTGCTGGACCATAGGGCCGCAGCGCTGCAACGCGGCTATATTCCGACCCCGAGTTACAGTCAGGTCAGCCAGCCTCTCTACCGAAGCTCCAGCGACCGCTGGCGCCGCTATGCGGCCCATCTCGAGCCCTATATGCCGCAGCTCATGCCGTACATACGCGCGTTCGGCTATGAAGCCTGAGGAACTGAGATCGCAGCTGGAGGCCGCGGTGGCCGCGCACCAGCGGGGAGATCTTGCCGCGGCAGAACAGGGTTACCGGACGGTGCTGACGGCGGCGCCGGCGCAGCCGGAGGCCGTGCATTTCCTGGGTCTGCTGTTGCACCAACGCGGCCGCAGCGCCGAAGCCATGCCCTGGCTGCGGCACGCCCTTGCGCTGGCGCCGACCAACCATCTGTTCAAGGGGAATCTCGCCGGCGTGCTGCAGCAATGCGGGCAGGGCGAGGAAGCCGAGCGGCTGTACCGCGAGGCGCTGGAACTCAATCCCGCCTACATCGGCGGTCACATCAGTCTTGGCCTCATGTATGCCTCCCGCGGCGATCATCCGCGGGCACTCGCGGAGTTCGCGCGGGCGCTGGCCCTCGACCCCGACAGTTACCACGCCTGGGTCAGCCGCGGCGAATCGCTGCAGCAACTGGCGCGCCTGCCTGAGGCTGTGGAGGCTTACCGGCGCGCCGCGGCAGCGGCCGACGGCGCGGAGCAATTGCTGGGCGCCGCGCTGGGACTGCGGGACACGGGGCAACTGGACGAAGCAGAACTCTGCCACCGGCAGGCTTTGCAGCGTGCGCCGTACGATGCGGCGGCCGAAAGTAACTTCGGCAACCTGTTCGCGGTGCGGGGCGATCTCGCCGCGGCCGAGGAGCACTACCGCCGGGCGATCGAACTCAAGCCGGATTATGCCCAGGCCTACTTCAACCTCACCGACGTGAAACGGCTCACTCCGGCCGACCCACTCTGGCCCGGATTGATGCGGCTCGCCGAGCGCGACGCGACCTTGCCGGCCGACGAGGCGATTCCGCTGCACTTCACCCTGGCGCGTACCTGGGAGGCCCTGAAAGAGCCGGCGCGTTCGTTCTCGCACCTCGAGACCGGCAATCGTCTGAAACGCGCGGCGATCAGCTACGACGAGCCGCGCCAGTCGCGGTTCTTCACCGATTTCGCCCGCATCTTCGATGCGGACTTCGTCAACGGCCGCGCGCTGGATAGCGCAGACCCGCGTCCGGTGTTCATCGTCGGCATGCCGCGCTCGGGGACCACGCTGGTGGAGCAGATCCTCGCCAGCCACCCGCAGGTGCACGGCGCCGGCGAAGTGCATGTGCTGCGCAACGCGTTGCGGGAGGAACTGCCGCCGGACCCGGGTGACTATGCGCTGCCCGAGATGCTCGCGGGCCTGGACCGTGCGGCCTTCGTCCGGGTGGCAGGCCGTTATGGCACCTGGCTCGATACTCTGGCGCCGGGTGCGGCACGCATAACCAACAAGCTGCCGGGCAACATGGTGTTTGTGGGCCTGGTGGCACTGCTCTATCCCCAGGCGAAGATCATCCACTGTTCGCGGGAGCCCTTGGATACCTGCCTCTCCTGTTACTCCAAGCTCTTCAGCACCGGCCACCCCTTCGCCTACGAGCAGGGCGAACTGGGCCGTTTCTACCGCATGTATGACGCGCTCATGGTGCATTGGCGCAGCGCCTTGCCGGGCCGGATGCTGGAGTTGCGTTACGAGGAGCTGGTGGAGGACCTTGAGACCCAGGCACAACGTTTGGTGGCGCACCTGGATCTGCCCTGGGACGAGGCCTGTCTGCGTTTCCACGAGTCCTCGCGGGTAGTACGCACCGCGAGCCTGGCGCAGGTGCGCCAGCCCATCTATAAGGACTCGATGGGACGCTGGAAGAGATACGAGAAGGAACTCGCGCCGCTGATAGCGGCGCTCAAGTCATCTCAATAGCTGCTGCGCTCGGCATAACTTCGTTGCGGTCCGGCTCGCCGTCCTCACGTACTGAAGAGTACGCTCCGGGGGCTCGCCTCCCGCGCCTCGTTCTGCCTTCGCTCGCGACGCTCTTGAGATGACTTTGAAAGAGACTTATTGCGGCGGCGTATAGGGAAGTGTCTTAAGGCCCGTAGTGGCTTCCGGCGCAGTCGAGGTCGCCATGCTTGCCGCCGGCACCTTGCCCTCGCAGCGCAGCAGGGCCCAGGTCTGGACACCGCCCTTGAGCTCGCCGACCGGCGCCACCGCATCCGCGCCCACCGTGGCCGCCTGGTTGATGGCCATGGTGCGCAGGTCATGCTCCACGTCTTCCGGCATGCGCTGTATGGTGCCGAGATGGTCCGCCACGGAGAGCTGGTTGGCGGCGATCTTCTGGCAGTGGGCCGCACCGGCGGCGTCCACCACCACGATGTCAGCCTTGAGCGCCTCGGGCGATTGTGTGACCCAGGTGCAGCCGGCGATCAGCGCCAGCGCCGCGACGGATGTGAGCGTGAGCGCGCGGCTCATTTCTGTTGCTCCGGAGCGGGTGTCGCGACCGGCTGGCCGATGCTGATGAGCTGGATCTCAAACACCAGTGGGCCGAAGGGACGATCGGGCTTGCGCGGCGGATCGCCGTAGGCGAGCTGCACCGGCAGCCACAGGTCGATGGTCTCACCCACCGTCATGAGCGGAATCGCCTCCTGCCAGCCGGGGATCAGTACGTTCAGCGGGAACGTGGCCGGCTCGCAACTGCCGTCGGGCTTGCAGCTGCTCTCGATCATCCTGCCGTCCGGATACCAGAGGCTGTAGTTGGCGGTCACCTGGTCGCTGAGCACCGGGTGCTGGGTCCCGGTGCCGGGACGCAGCACCTTATAGGTGAGCCCGTCCGGCAGCACGATGGCGTCCGCCGGTTTCACCGGCAGCGTCTGACCCGGGTTCAGGGGGGCAGGCGGCATGCTGCTGCACGCGACGAGACCGCAGGTGACGGCACTGATGAGGGCGAGGCTGCGAAGTGGCATGGGCGACTCCTGTTCCTGACCGGTGTTACTTCTTCTTGCCCTTGGCGAGACCCGGGGCAGGCTTCTTCTTCGCCACCTTGTGCTTGCGGGTGTTGCCGTAGCTGCCGCGCCAGATCTTGCCCTTGCGCGTCTTCTTGTCACCTTGGCCCATGATCGACTCCTGATAACAGTTAGTAAAAATCCGTGAGCTGCGGTAAAGGGACTTTACCGCCATTTTCCAGTCGCCCCGACTGGAAAATGGAGAAAATCGTGGATTCACTTCACGATTTTCGACCCTGAAAAAGCCAAGGATGGCTTTTTCAGGGTCGGAATGGAGCCAGCCGCCCTTGGCGGTTGGCGTCCCCATTATATAGAAGCTATATAGAAGCGCGCGGCTCAGGCCGATAGCAGGAATTGCAGTGAGTCCTCGGGCGCGAGTTCGCGGATGCTGCCGTTCAGGAACAGTTTGGCGCGATGCTCGCCCAGGAGCGAGAGCCGCCCGCCATCGAGCCGTAGCGCCGTGCCGTCCGGCAGCGCCAGCACCGGCACCCCGGGGTTGAGGTGCATGAACTCCTTCAGCCGGTCGTCGCGGGTCTCGCCCTGGTGTTCGGGCGGCAAGAGCGCGGTGTAGTGCGGGTTGATCTGGAACGGCACCAGATCCAGCGCCTCGTAGGATGCAGGCCAGATGATGGGCATGTCGTTGGTGGTGCGGATGGTGGGGCAGGCCAGGTTGCTGCCGGCGCTCCAGCCTATATAAGGCATGCCGGCGCGTACCCGCTCGCGCAGCGGCTGCAACAGTCCCTGGGACTGGATCAACTGCAGGAGGCGGAAGGTGTTGCCGCCGGATACCGCCACGGCCTCGGCGGCGCGCACCGCTGCCACCGGGTCCGGTGCGTCATGCAGGCCGGCGAGCGTATAGCCGAGCGAGCCGAAGGCCTCGCCAGCGATGCCGGTCATCTCGGCGTAGCTGCGGCTCACCGCCGCATAGGGGATGAACAACACGTTCTTCACCTGCGGGCCCAGGAAGCCGCGGATCGGCTCGCGGGCGTGCTCCAGGAACCCGCTTCCCGGGGTGCGTGAGCTGCTCAAGAGCAGCAGGCGCGTCTTCGACTGCATCGCACGGACTCCGCGAACAAACCTATCCGGTCCAGACCTGACAATTTGTGTCAGTCCCGGCGTCGTTGTATCACCCGTCCGTGGGTCGCTTATATATACTCGCCCGGATGTAACCCCGGGGAGAGCGCCATGAAACGCCTGATGTCGACGGTCCTGGCTGCATTCGCACTGTTCTACCTGGCTGGCGTCTCTGCCGCTCCCCATACACCAAGCAAGCCGGATGCCAGCCCGGCCATCTCCGCTCCTGCCGCGGCGCCTGCCACGAGGCATTTCGATGTGGATGCGGCCACCCAGGAGTGGCTAAACACCATGTCGCCGGAAGCGCGCGCCAAGTCCGACGCCTATTTCGAGGGCGGCTATTGGCTGATCCTTTGGGACTTCATGGTGGGTCTGGTGGTGGCCTGGCTGTTGCTCGGCACCGGCCTCTCGCGGCGTCTGCAGGATTTCAACGAGCGTCTGGTGAAGATCAGGTTCGTGCAGCCTGCGCTCTACGCCCTCGAGTACATCCTCTTCACCACGGTGGTGACCCTGCCCTGGACGATCTACGAGGGCTACGTCCGTGAGCACCAGTACGGTATGTCCAACCAGGACATGGCCGGCTTCCTGGGGGATCAGCTCACCGGGCTCGTCATCGGGCTCATCTTCGGCGTCATCGCCATCCCGGTGGTGTATGCCGTGATCCGCAAGTTCACCCGCACCTGGTGGATCTGGGGTGCGGTGGTGGGCATGGTGTTCATCGTCTTCACCGTGCTCATCAGCCCCACCTATCTGGAACCGGCCTTCAACAAGTTCTACCCGCTGAAAGATGGTCCGGAGAAACAGCAGATACTCTCCATGGCGCGGGCCAACGGCATCCCCGCCACGGACGTGTTCGAGTTCGATGCCTCCAAGCAGACCAAGCGCATGAGCGCCCATGTCAGCGGCATCGGCGGCACCACCCAGATCAGCCTCAACGACAACCTCATCAACCGCGGTTCACCGGAGGAGGTGCAGGCGGTGCTGGGACACGAGATGGGTCATTACGTGCTGAACCACGTGTTCCACGGCATCTTCGAGTTCAGCATACTCATCGTCATCGGCTTCGCCTTCGTGAAGTGGGCCTTCGACTGGGTGCGACTGCGCTGGGGCGCCGCCTGGGGTATCCGCGACGTGGGTGACGTGGCTGGCCTGCCGCTGCTGGCGGCGTTGTTCGGCGTGTACATGTTCGTGTTGACGCCCGTGAACAACACCCTGACGCGTATGCAGGAAGGGGAGGCAGACATCTTCGGCCTGAATGCGGCGCGCCAGCCGGACGGTTTCGCCCAGGCCGCGATCCATCTCTCGGAGTACCGCAAGATGGAGCCGGGCAAGTGGGAGGAGATCTTCTTCTACGACCACCCGAGCGGCTACCACCGCGTCCATCGCGCCATGGTCTGGAAGGCGGAGCACCTGAACGATGGCGATATCGC
>DATBAJ010000005.1:0-9397 GCA_036271575.1 Gammaproteobacteria bacterium | reverse complement strand
CGTAAAGCTTATGGAAATAACGGTGCCGGCCTATGGGCGGACAGGGGCCGGTGTAGCTGGGGTCGCCCCGGTCGTTGGAGCCCTGGCGGACGCCGCTGGGAAGCTTCTCGGTGGCGTTCTCCGCCAGTGAGGTCACGCCCGCCGGGATGTCGTATATCACCCAATGCACGAAGGTGTGTTCGGGTTTCGCCGGGTCCGGCGCATCCGGGTCATCGATGATGAGCGCGTAACTCCTGGTGCCCGCTGGCGCGTCTTTCCACGCGAGCGGCGGTGAGATGCTCGCGCCCTCGCAGGTGAAACGCGCGTCCATCGGGGTTTGGTCTTTATAAGCAGATGAGCTGATCGTGAACATGTCGGAAGCCTCCGCCGTGAGCGCGCCCATGAGGCAGGCGGCGGCGAAGACCAGCCTAGGAGGGCGTGTGATGGATGAGGGGCCGCGCATATATATCAAGTATAGGTGCTGCAGCGCGGGTCATTCTGAGAGGAAGATCATCTTCCGCCAGATCTGTCTGCCTGTTAGTGAATGAAGCATCACCGCGCCCACGTGCAGCGCAAGATAGCCGGGAATCCAGACACCGCCCCACTCATGATGTATCTCCCGCACGACACTCAGCCAGCCGGTGGTCTTCTCGCCGGGCACGATCAGGATCGCCATCAGCACGCCGGAAGTGCCTTGCCAGGTGAACAACACCAGTCCGAGGCTCTGCACCATCGCGTTCAGACCCTGATGGGTCACCGGCTCCGGCATCTTGAAGCGCGCCAGAGTGACGAGGTCCTCTTTCACCTTGGTGAAGCGTTCGCGGGTCCAAGGGAACCAGGCTGAGAAACGCAGCTCTCGCGGGCCGAAGAAACCATACAGCAGCCGTGCCGCCAGGAACACGGTGAAGGCGAGCCCCACGTACATGTGCAGCATGTAACCGGAATGATCCGGCTTGTGATAGTCGTGGGCGTCCTCGCCTATCCACCAGGCCCACACGCCGAACACCGCGAGGCCAAGGTGCAGCACGCGCGTCGGTACATCCAGTTTCGTGGACGGGTTCGTCATGAGACGCTTCTCACTCGCTTGGAAGACATACACGCAAGACTAGCGGCGACGGATGAAAATTCCATCCGGGAGAACGTCAAGCCGGTCTGCCCCGCAGCATGCGCGCCGGCAGGAACAGGATGGCGCGCAGCAGCTCGAACACCGCGTCGAGGGTTATGCCCACCAGACGGAACGGCAGCAGCAACAGCCAGATGAAGGGATAGAGGATCAGTGCCAGCAACGCCAGCGGCCAACACAACACCAGCAGGATCAACCAGAGGATGAAGCTGTTGAATACGCGCATTCAGGCCGCTCCCGGTGGACGCGGCCAGTATAGCGCGGCCTCACAGCGATTTTTCGATGGTCTCCTGCGCGCTCAAGGCACGCCAGCGGCCCTGGTTCTTCACGAACACGTCGGTGAAGCGCACCTTCACCGTGAAGGACTTGTCGGCGGCTTCGGCGGTGTTCACGCCGGTGACCACGCCCAGGTCGCCGTGCACCCGCACCTTGAGGTTGCTCAAGGTCTGGCTGCTCTTGACGGGCGCCGACATGGCGATGGCCATTATCTCGGTCTTGCCGCGCAACTCGCCCTGCCAGGAGACGTCCTCGAAGTCATCCATCAGGATCGCGTCCAGGCCGTCGTGGTCCTGCTTCAATGAGGTGTCGAGCCATTCCTGCTCCAGGTCCTCCAGTTGTTCCTCGTCGGAGACTGCCGCAGGCGCAGACGATTTTGAGGCGGGTGCAGGCGCGGGATCCGTCGCCGAGACGAAGGCAGGCAGGGACGCGAGAGCGGCGACGACGATGAGAGGGATGATGCGCATGGCGCCTCCTTGCACGTATCTGATGCATCAGCATGCCACGCCGGCGCGCGCCACAGGTAAAATGGCCCATGGACGTCAGCGGAATCCTCGATCGACTTAACCCTGCGCAGCGCGAGGCGGTATCGGCGGAGGCTCGGCCCACCCTGGTACTGGCCGGCGCCGGCAGCGGCAAGACCCGGGTGCTGGTGCACCGTATCGCCTGGCTGATGCAGGTTGAGAACGTGTCGCCCTACGGCATCCTGGCCGTGACCTTCACCAACAAGGCAGCGGGCGAGATGCGCGGCCGGGTGGAGAAGATCATGGGCGGCTCCGCCGGCGGCATGTGGATCGGCACTTTCCACAGCATCGCGCACCGTCTGCTGCGCCAGCACTGGCGCGAGGCCGGGCTGCCGCAGGCCTTCCAGATCCTCGATTCCGAGGACCAGCACCGGCTCATCAAACGCCTGCTCAAGAACCTGGAGCTGGACGACACGCGTTACCCGCCGCGCCAGGCTCAGTGGTTCATCAACTCCCGCAAGGACGACGGCCTCAGGGCCAAGAACATCCCGCCCGGCGACGATCCCTTCCAGGCCACGCTGCTCAAGGTCTATAAAGCCTACGAGGAAGCCTGCGGACGGGGCGGGCTCGTGGACTTCGCGGAACTCCTGCTGCGATCCCATGAGCTGTGGCTCAAGAACCCGGACCTCCTGGAGCATTACCGCCGTCGCTTCCGCCACGTCCTGGTGGACGAGTTCCAGGACACCAACGCCATCCAATACGCCTCCATCCGCATGCTCGCGGGGGAGACCGGCATCCCCTTCGTGGTGGGCGACGACGACCAGTCCATCTATGGGTGGCGCGGCGCCAAGATCGAGAACATCCTGCGCTTCGAGAAGGATTTCCCCGGCACGCGCGTCATCAAGCTGGAGCAGAACTACCGCTCCACCGGCAACATCCTGAAGGCCGCCAACGCCTTGATCAGCCACAACACCACCCGTCTCGGCAAGAACCTCTGGACCGACGGCGGCGACGGCGCGCCGATCCGGGTCTACGCCGGCTACAACGAGCAGGACGAGGCCCAGTTCGTGCTGGAACGCATCAAGCAGTGGCAGGAAGGCGGCGGCGTGCGCCGCGACGTGGCCATCCTGTACCGCTCCAACGCCCAGTCGCGGGTGTTCGAGGAACGCTTCATGCTGGAAGCCATCCCTTACCGGGTCTATGGAGGTCTGCGTTTCTTCGAGCGCCAGGAGATCAAGGATGCGCTCGCCTACCTGAGATTGCTGGAGAACCGCAACGACGATGCCTCCTTCGAACGGGTCATCAACGTGCCGGCCCGGGGCATCGGTGCCAAGAGCATCGAGCTGCTGCGCGACGTGGCGCGCCGCGACAGCATCTCGCTCTGGCAGGCGCTGGCGGGCATCGTCATGGACGCGTCCCAACCCGCGCGGGTGACCACGGCCCTCACCAGGTTCACCAAGCTGATAGATGAGATGGACGTGCAGATCCGCGGCCTGCAGCTCTTCGAGCAGGTGGACCAGATGCTGAGCCAGAGCGGACTCACGGACTACTACCTCAAGACCGAGAAGGGAGAGCGGGGCGAGGCGCGGTTGGAGAACCTGCAGGAACTGGTGAGCGCCGCCCGCGGCTTCGTGCCAGAGGCCCTGGAAGGCATGAGCGCACTCTCGGGTTTCCTGTCCCATGCGGCGCTGGAATCCGGCGAAGGCCAGGCGGAGGCCTGGGAAGACTGCGTGCAACTCATGACCCTGCATTCCGCCAAGGGCCTGGAGTTCCCGTTGGTGTTCATCTGCGGCCTGGAAGACGGACTCTTCCCCCATGAGCGTTCCACCGACGACCTGGAAGGTCTCGAGGAGGAGCGGCGGTTGTGCTACGTGGGCATGACCCGCGCCATGAAAGACCTATATATGACTTATGCCGAGCAGCGCCGCCTGCACGGCATGGACAACTACGGCGTGCCCTCGCGCTTCCTGCGCGAGCTGCCGCCGGAGTTGGTGGAGGAGATCCGTCCCCGAGTGCAGGTGACCCGGCCGTACAGCGCGCCCGTCAGCGCCATCGCCCGCAGCTCGGCGCCCAACGGACCCGGCATGCACCTGGGGCAGCGGGTGCGGCACCCGACTTTCGGTGAAGGGGTGGTCTTGGACTATGAGGGCGACGGTTCACATGCGAGAGTGCAAGTGAACTTCAAGGAAGGTTCTAAGTGGCTCGTCGTCGCTTACGCCAATCTCACGACACTTTGATTTCCTTGTTTGGGCCAGTCTTTATGGGGTGAACTTTGTAGAACAGCCGCATGGCGATGCAACAGCATGCCAAATAGAGCGCCATAGATGACAGGATATCGAGGATGATGGAGTCGGGGAAGATTACGAATGGAATGATAAGGACTGGATAGAAAAGCATCTCGCCGAAGAATAATGATTTCAATTCTCCCGACACGAGCAATTTCGCACCACACTTTCTGCATTGCACTTTATGGCGGCGCGCTATAAACATCTGCCAGGTCGATACTTCGGTGCTGCAGTGAGGGCAATCGAGCTGGCCACGGTTGGTCTGCATCAATCCTCCCGAGAACCCAAGTCCGCGTCTTCCAGCGTCTTCGAATAATCCGTCTCCAGCACTTGGCGCGCGGCCTTCTCATCGCCGCGAGCCACCCTCAGTTTCACGCCGCCCAAGGCGATGGAATACAGCCAGTCCATCTGCACCATGTTCACATCAAAGAGCTGGGCTTCGATGCCTTCCGCCGACAGGCGTCCCAGGGCGATGTGCGCATCGGTGACCTTGTCGTAAGTGGCGACGGTGACGAACTCATCCATGGCGGTATCCGGCGGAAAGACACGTCCGGCCACCTCGTCAGCGGGCGGCTGCAACAGACTCATGAATCGGACCCAGACGGCGATCAGGACCACGGGGTATCCCCGCATGCCTCTACGGCCTTAGTCCAATTCTAGTCCTCAGGCGGGAATCGGGCGGAAGTGATGTCGGGGTGCCCGGAAACGACGAGTCCATGGGAAGCCCAGGGGCTGACTACAAATGTGACTAGTACCGGAGCGGGGGCGAGATGGTACAGGGAGGTACCGTCCGTGGCACGGCTGCGTAAGCGGCCGGGCCAGCGGAGACCTTTCCGGGCTTGCCCCGGGAAGGTCGAGGTCTTGAAAGTCCAGGGACGGACTTTCAAGACAGCAATAAAAAAAGACCCCGGCGGCAAGGGGATACCGCCGGGGAGAGCCTTCTTGGCTGGAGGTGATTGGTGCTACTGCACCAACGATGGGCGTGCATCCTTGCGGTCCTAACCCCGCCCCGGTCCTCGAACCATCCGTGTCCCGCCATCCATGGCGGTGTGGGCAGGTGTGACTTTCCTCCCTTTGAGCCCGTCGAGATGCCAGCCAAAGCCGACACGTGATGTAGGACTATCCCTACAGGGGGATACCCGGGGCCCCCGTCCGGCAAGGGGTCCCGCTAGAATGGGTCCGGGATACCTACCAACCCCCTCCTGGAGGGTGCATGGCCGAGTTCTATCCGGTGCTGGAGCCCTACGCCACACACCGCCTGCCGGTGGGCGGGGGGCACGAGCTCTACGTGGAAGAGTGCGGCAACCCGAAGGGCGTGCCGGCGGTGTTCGTCCACGGCGGCCCGGGCGGCGGCTGCAATGCCGACAGCCGGCGCTTCTTCGATCCGCGCCGCTATCGCATCGTGCTCTTCGACCAGCGCGGCTGCGGCCGCTCCCGGCCCCATGCCTCCCTGGAGCACAACACCAGCCAGGATCTGGTGGCGGACATGGAGTCGATCCGCGTGCGCCTGGGCATAGATCGCTGGCTGGTGTTCGGCGGCTCCTGGGGCTCGACCTTGGGCCTGCTCTATGCTGAGACCCATCCGCAGCAGGTGCTGGCGCTGGTGCTGCGCGGCATCTTCCTCGCCACCAAATCAGAACTGGATTGGTTCTATCGCGGCGGCATCAGCCACATCTTCCCGGACCACTTCGCGGATTTCGTGGCGCCGATCCCTGCGGGCGAGCGCGGCGACCTGGTGCGCGCTTATCACAAGCGACTCACCGACAAGGACCCGGATGTGCAGCGCCGCGCCGCGGAGGCCTGGTCCATGTTCGAGGCGCGCTGCTCCACGCTCCTGCCCAGCGAATCGCTGGTGAACTACTTCACGGAACCGGATGTGGCCATCGCCGTGTCGCGCATCGAATGCCACTACTTCATCAACGACTGTTTCCTGGCCCACGACCAGCTGCTGCGTGACGTGGAACGGGTGCGCGGCATCCCCGCGGCCATCATCCAGGGCCGTTATGACGTGGTCTGCCCGCCCTCCGCCGCCTGGCGCCTGAAACAGGCCTGGCCCGAGGTGGATCTGCGTTTCATCTCGGACGCAGGGCATTCCGCGAGCGAACCCAGCACCCGCTCGGCGCTCGTCGAAGCCACCGATCGTTTCGCGCGCCGCTTCGAGTCCACTTGATCGCGCTGCTGCAGCGTGTCGCCCAAGCATCGGTGAGCATCGGTGGCGGCGAGGTAGCCGCCATCGGTCGCGGTCTCTTGGTGCTGCTCGGGGTGGAGAAGGGTGACGCGGAGTCCCAGGCGGACCGGCTCCTGGAACGGCTGCTGGCCTATCGCCTGTTCCCGGACGCGGAAGGCCGCATGAACCTGGACCTCACGGCGGTGCAGGGCGGCCTGCTGCTGGTACCGCAGTTCACCCTGGCCGCCGATACCCGCAGGGGAAACCGCCCGAGCTTCACGCTGGCGGCGGCGCCGGAAGAGGGCGCGCGGCTGTTCAGCTATATAAGTACGCAGGCCGCTGCGCTGCATGCGCCGGTGGCGCTCGGCGTATTCGGCGCGGACATGCAGGTGGCCCTGGTGAACGATGGGCCCGTCACGTTCTGGCTCCAGGTGCCGCCGGAAGGGGCTCCAGCCCCGCATTGACGGGCGCCGGGTTTGGCCTATGCTATAGACAACGACATCCGGAAAACCCGGTACTCCGCCCAACCCGCTATCCCATCCCCATGCTCCTGATCCCGTCCCTCGAGCTGAAAGGCGGCAAGTGTGTGCGCAAGCCTCCGGCCGTCCCGTCGGCCAAGCCTGCGAAAGCGCATGAGACCGTCGCTTACGC
The DNA here is from genome assembly GCA_036271575.1 of Gammaproteobacteria bacterium. GTDB lineage: Bacteria > Pseudomonadota > Gammaproteobacteria > Natronospirales > REEB76 > DASUBN01. Next base: position 2,452 of record DATBAJ010000005.1, on the reverse strand, counting down.
GGACGACCCCGTGGCCGAGGCATCGCGGTGGGTGAAGGCCGGCGCGCGCCGGCTGCATATCGTGGATCTCGACAGCCTCACCTTCGGCAAACCCGTGCATGCGCCCGTGGTGCAGCGCATCGTGGCCGCCTGTCCCGGCGTGCCGGTGCAGGTGGCGGGCGGCATGCGCAGCGAGGAGGCGGTGCTCGCATATATAGAGGCGGGCGCGGACTTCGTGGTGCTCGGCATGCGTGCGCTCACCTCCGCGCATCTGGTCAACGACCTCTGCCTCGAATATCCCGGGCACATCGTGGTGGCGATGGACGTGAAGGACGGCAAGGTCGCGACCGAAGGCGGCTGGTCCAAGCTCGCGGATGCAGACATGTCGGAGGCGGCTGAACACTTCCAGCGCGAGGGTGTGGCCGCCATCGTCTTCTGCGCGGTCGGCGCCGATCCCAAGAGCTACGTCGAGTCCGCCGCCGCCTTGGGCCGCCGCATCACCACGCCGGTGATCGCCGCGGGTGGTGTGGACAAGCTGGAGGATGTGAAGAGCCTCTGCGCCTCGGCGGGCGAGGACCTGTTCGGAGTCCTGGTCAGTGAGCCCTTGCACGACGGTTTCGACCTCGCTGCCGCACAGAAATTAGCTGATTCACTGGCGAAGCCCTGATATAGAACCGATTGGGTCTGTGCTACACATTGGGCAGCTCGGTACCTTTCCTGTCGGAAACGCCATCCTGACGTTTCCGACTCGCTCGCGCGGTGCAGGCCCGCGCGTCGCTCCGCTCCCCAAGCTGCGCTTGGGGACGCTGCGTACATCCCTGTACCAGTTCGCAGGACAGAAACTGGCGGATTCGCTCACGACCTGAGGCCTTATCCGGTAGTCAGGCCTATATTCCCGGTTTTCCTGTTATTCCCCGGCAGTCTGCGGGCCTTCGCCCGGAGTAAAATAGCCTCCTTACGTCAACTTCGTCCGGGCCATCCCCATGGAATTCAGTTTCGGCAAACTGCTGCTGCTGCTCATCATCGTCATGCTGGTGTTCGGCACCGCCAAGCTGCCCAAGATCGGCGAAGACCTGGGCAAGGCCGTGCGCAGCTTCAAGAAAGCCGCCAACGAGGGCGATGAGTCCGCCGGCGGCAACGCCGGCGCTTCCAAGGACAAGCACTGATCTAGTGCGGGTCTTACCTCATGCTCGAAGGCAGCTTCTGGGAACTCTCCCTCATCTTCCTCATCGCGCTGGTGGTGTTCGGCCCCGAGCGCCTGCCGGGGCTCGCCCGTAGCGTCGGCCTGTGGGTCGGCAAGGCCCGCGCCACCCTGCGCGGCTTCAATGAGCAGATCGAGCGCGAGCTCGCGGCGCAGGACATGCGCCGCCACGCGGACGAAGTGAAGCAGGCGGTCAAGCCCGGCGAAGACGAGGGCGGGGACCAGCATGGCGGCACCTGAGGAGAAGCCGGGTGAGCCGCCGCTGATCAGCGCCACGCTCATCGCCCACCTGCTGGAGATCCGCCGCCGTCTGCTGAACTCGGTGGCGACCCTGCTGGTCCTGTTCTGTTGCCTGTTCCCGTTCCAGAACCAGGTGTTCATCTGGGTCGCCCGGCCCATGCTGGAGAAACTGCCGGCCGGCAGCAGCATGATCGCCACCGGCGTGGCCTCGCCGTTCATGACGCCCATGAAGCTCACCTTGGTGGTGGCCCTGTTCCTCACGGTGCCGGTGTTCCTCTATCACCTGTGGCGCTTCATCTCGCCGGCCCTGTACAAGCGCGAGCGGCGCATGTTCCTGCCCTTGCTGATATCCAGCATCGTGCTGTTCTACGCCGGCGTTGCCTTCGCCTACTTCGTGCTGTTCCCGGTGGCCTTCGCTTTCCTCGCCAACGCCGCACCCCAGGGCGTGAAGGTGATGACCGACATCAACGCCTATCTCGACTTCGTGCTCACCATCTTCTTCGCCTTCGGCGTGGCCTTCGAGGTACCGGTGGCCATCGTGCTGGCGGTATGGGCCGGCTTCACCTCGCCGGGACGCCTTACGAAACTGCGCCCCTACGCGCTCGTCGGCGCGTTCCTGGTGGGCTTCCTGCTGGCGCCGCCGGATGTGGTGTCCATGACCCTGCTGGCGGTGCCGGTGTATCTGCTATACGAGCTCGGCATGCTCATGGCCAGGCTGCTGGTGCCGGGCTCCCGTGAAGTGGACGCGCAACGGGAGCAAGGGAGCACACCGTGACCCCGCAGGTGCGGGGCGTGACGCAGTCCGATGCGGCCGCCATCGCCAGCCTCTCGACGCAGCTCGGTTATTCCAGCGCCGGGCCCCAGGCGGCGGCACGGCTGGAAGCCCTCAAGGATCATCCCGATATCCGCGCCCTGGTGGTCGAGCAGGACGGCCAGGTGATCGGGTTCATCGGGCTCATGGTGTTCGCTGCCTTCCACCGCGACGGCCTGCACGGCTACATCACCGCCCTGGTGGTGGATGAGAAGCGGCGC
>DATBAJ010000004.1:0-42642 GCA_036271575.1 Gammaproteobacteria bacterium | reverse complement strand
TCTTGGGTTTGTAGACATAGCTGCCGTTGAGACTCAGCGTCAGTGTGCCGTGGCTCGGCCCCGTCACTTTCCTGAAGTTCTTGGGATCGCCGGCATCGGCGTCTGTGCTCTGGAGTCGGCCGGAATGCGTGGTGTTGTGCGTCATCGTGAAGGCTGCTTTGTCCGCCACCGGCGTGTGTTCGGTCACCGTGATGCTCACGGTGGCGGGTGCCGAGACCAGCGAACCGTCGCTGGCCGTGAAAGTGAAGTGGTCGGCGCCGGAATAGTTCACCGCCGGGGTATAGGTGAAGGATCCGGTCTTGGTGAAGAACAGCGTTCCATGCTTGGGCAAGGCGACTTTGGCGTAAGTCACGCTGTCCGCGTCCGTGTCCGAGGATTTCGCGGTGCCGGATTTCACCGTGTTGTGGTCCACTGCAAGACTCTTGGCGCTCGCCACCGGCGCGTTGTCCAATATCGTCAGGCTGAGGGTAGCCGTGTTCGAGTCGAGCGTCCCATCATTGACCTTGAACCTGAAGCTGTCGCTGCCGCGGTATCCGGTGTCCGGCGTGTAGCTGTAGCTGCCGTTCGCGTTCACGCCGCCGGTGCCATGGGCAGGTCCGGTGACCGTGCTGTAGGTGAGGGTATCGCCATCCACATCGGTCGCGGTCACGGTACCGGTGGCCGTGCCCTCCGCGTGCATGGACACGGTGGCATTGTTCGCCACCGGCGCCTGGTTGACGTGGTTGACCGTGATGGGCACGGTGCCGGCGGCGGAGTTCACCACGCCGTCGTTGGCCTTGAAGGTGAAACTATCCGTGCCATGGTAGTTGGTGGTCGGGGTATAGGTATAGCTGCCATTCGCGTTCACCGTCAGCACGCCGTGCTGGGGTGCAGCGCTCTTGCTGAACGTCAGCGTGTCGCCGTCCTGGTCCGTCCCGGTGAGCGTCCCGCCGCTGCTGGTGTTCTCATCCAGCGTGAGGCTGCCGTCATCGACACCCGGTGTATGGTCCGCGATAACCGAGGCGTGAGCAGTATCGTTGGTGTTCGTCGTGTCGGGCTGGTCGCCTGACACCGCATTGGAGAAGGACAGGGCGGCCGGCAGGCTGGATGTGCTCACGTCGATGGTGATGGCCGGAGCCGTCTCACCGGCAGCCAATACTCCCGTCAGATTGCAGGTGAGGACCAGTGACACCGGGCCTGTGCAGTTCCAGCCGCTGCCCGAGGCCGAGTCGTAGAGGAGCGCCGGGGGCAGGGTGATGGTCGCGACCACGCCGGTGGCATCGGTCAAGGCATCGTCGATGAGGCTGACGCCGGTGGGTTCCGAGGCCACCGCGTTATTGGCCACATCCGCTGTGAGGCTCAAGCCCGTGCCTGGAGCGACCATGGCCGCCGACGGCGACAAGGTCAGCGTCGCTGCGAGGTCCAGCGATGAGCTCCGGGCGATCTGTTGGGTGTATACATCCGTCACCGTCTGCTGGGCATTGGCAGCACCCTGCCACACGATGACCGAGTCGCCCGCGGCATCGAGGGCGATCGCGGGGAAGACTTGCGCGTTGGCGGTAGTGGTATTGACCCGGAATTCTTGTGCTACAGGGAGACCGGTCGAAGCGAATCGCCGGGCATAGATGTCGATGCTGTTGCTGCCAGTCTGCTGTGCGTCCCAAGTGACGACGAAATCACCCGCCACATCCATCTTCACATCGGGATCCTGGTGGAAACCCCCGGTCGTGGTGTTGGTGAGTATCGTGCCTTGGGGTACCCCGCCTTTGTAGAATGCAGTTTCGATCTGCCCATTGGACCCGAGGGTTGATACAGTATTTTCCCAAGCCATCACGAAGTCGCCAGCGGCATCCATCGCGATATTGCACTGCTGACCACCGACACCGAGCCCGGGTTGGACCGTGAATTCGGCGCCTTTGGCCGTACCATCTGAAGAATAAGCCCGGGCAAATACACCGGCCTTTTCATAGTTCGTCCATCCGACTACGAAATCGCCCTTGGTATCCATGGCGATACAGGGAGGATCTTCTTCACTCGCCCCGCCATCCGTGTCTATCTCGAACTCGCCTCCCAGCACTGAGCCATCGGATGCATAGCGCTGCGCGTAGACGCCATAGCGGAGGTCCTGGGATTTGGAATATCGTGCCCATGTGACGATGAAGTCGCCCGCGGCGTCCATCGCCACATCTGCGATGTAAGCCTGGACTGGATTTGCAGTGTCGACCTGGAACTCGTCGCTCAACGCCATGCCATCGGCGCTGAAGCGTCGTGCGTGGATGTTGCCGTCATTTTCAGCGTCGTATGCCATCCATGTGATGACGAAGTCACCGGCCGCATCCATGGCGATCCGGGGAACGCCCACATACGTGGTTTGCGTATTGACCTGGAATTCACTTCCTTTGGGGGTGCCGTCCGCTGCATAGCGTTGCGCCGTGATGGTTTGCGCACCGGTCCAAGTCACTACGAAATCCCCGGCCGCGTCCATCGCGACTCCCGGGGCGGAATGTATGGTGGCAGCGTCGTTATTAACCTTGAATTCGGAGTCCACCGCCGCCCCCGGCGCCGGGTTCGCCAGGACTGATGGACTGCTGCCCGCGAGCACCGCAGCGACGGCCAGGGCCACAGGGCTGCGACGCAGGATGTCCCGCGAGGCGGTCTTCTTCGGATGATCCATGGCCTATCCCTTAACTAAGATCGCAATCCATGCATCAGGCCGGGGCCTGACGTGGTTCCCATGCTGGCTTGGCGATACCCCTGGGGCTGCCTTTTCGTTATTTGGGGATTTTCGAACGAAGCCGAATTTATGTCAAACACTTTATAGGTTTGGAAAAAAATAACCCCGGCGTCAAAAGGGGAAAACGCCGGGGTTATGAAGTACTGCATCCGGCTTGGGGAGACCGGCTGCAGGCCCACCCATGGGAGATGGGCGGGGTGAGCTCCATTGCGGGGCTCAAGAACTAAGACTCTTGAGGAGCCGATTTCGTTCCAGAAAGGCTTCCAGAATTTTGTAACCCTTTGTAACGGCAAGGGGGTTGAGCAAAAAATGCGCGCTGCTCGTTCAGTTGGCGGTGCAAGCGGTCTTGCTGAAGCCGGCAGTCCAGTTGGTCTCCCAGGTCTTGCCCCCGTCATCGGAGAAGGCCTGCTCCCAGTGGGCCCCTGTAGGGGTGATGTCCGACCAGGTGAAGCGCACCTTGATGGGCTTGCCGCGCAGGCTGTCATCGGAATAGAAGGTGCCCACGCCGTCCTTGAAGCGGCCTTTCACCGGCGGGTCCAGGTCAGCGGAGGGATCACGGCCGTCGTACCACCAGATAGACCAGGTGCCGGTCTTGGGGTCATAGGTGCGCACCGTCACTCCAAAGTAGGTGCCTTCGGGCTTGCGCAGCTCGGTGTCGTCCACGTTGCCGTAGCCGCCCATGGTGAGCCACAGGTGCTGGATGCCGTCGTAGTCGAACCAGTCGTGGTTGTCGGCCAGCCGTTTTTTCAACACGTGGTTATGGATGGTCCAGCAGCCGGCCCTAAGGTCGAAGGCGTGCAGGCCCGAGAGATCGTCACCCTGTCGCGGCGACAGGTGATCCTGGGTGGCGAGACTTAAGGCCGACAGGCCCATGAGGGTGGCAGCCAGGCTGAACTTGAGCAAAGTCCGTGTAGACATGGAGTTCTCCCGTGGTGCTTGAGTGGACAGATGCGGGGGTACTGGCACGCACGGTAGCCCCCTAACAGGCCGGTTTCCGCCCTAATTCGGCATTAGACGGCGCGTTATAGAAATCAAGATCGAACCTAGCAATCTCGAAAGTGTATTAATCAATCGATTGATTAATTAATAACACACAAGATATCCACAAGTGGGGTTGCTCGGAATTTGGGCAATTCTGGATGCAAGGGAACAGCACTCACGGCGCCGTGAATGCAGGCCGACTCAGTGAGCTTCCTGCCAGTTGGAGCCTGTCCCTACGTCAACAATCAAGGGCACTTTGAGTTTCGCCGCGGCCGACATCAGTTGCGTGACTTCTTTCTCGACCGTCGCGAGCTCGGCCTTCTCCACTTCGAACACCAGCTCATCATGCACCTGCATGACCATGCGTGCCTTCGCCCCGCTCTCGTCCAGCCAGCGCTGCACCGCGATCATGGCGCGTTTGATGATGTCCGCGGCGGTGCCCTGCATGGGCGCATTGATGGCGGTGCGCTCAGCGTACTGCCGCAGTTGCGGGTTCTTGGACTTGATCTCCGGCAGATACAGGCGCCGGCCGAACACCGTCTCCACATAACCCTGGTCGCGGGCCAATACGCGGGTCTCGTCCATGAAACGTTTCACGCCCGGATAGCGCTTGAAGTAGAGGTCCACATAGTCCTGCGCCTCGCCGCGGCCGATACCGAGTTGCTTGGCGAGGCCATAGGCAGACATTCCGTAGATGAGACCGAAGTTGATGGCCTTGGCGGCGCGGCGCCGCTCGTCCGTGACCTCTTCCGGCTTGAAGCCGAACACTTCCGCCGCGGTGGCGCGGTGGATATCCAGGCCGCCCTCGAAAGCCTTGAGCAGACCGGCATCGCCGGACAGATGCGCCATGATGCGCAGTTCGATCTGGGAGTAATCGGCAGACAACAGCAGCTGGCCCTTGGGCGCGATGAAAGCCTGACGTATGCGCCGGCCCTCCTCGGTGCGTACCGGGATGTTCTGCAGGTTGGGGTCTTGGGAAGAGAGCCTTCCGGTGGCCGCTACCGCTTGGTGGTAGGAGGTGTGCACGCGGCCGGTCTTGGGGTTCACCTGTTCCGGTAGCTTGTCGGTATAGGTGGATTTGAGCTTGTTCAGAGAGCGGTATTCCAGCACCACCTTCGGCAGCTCGTGCTCGGAGGCGAGCTCTTCCAGCACATCCTCGGCAGTGGAAGGCTGACCGCTGGCGGTCTTGCGGATGACCGGTATCTCCATCTTCTCGAACAGAATGGCCTGCAACTGCTTGGGCGAATCCAGGTTGAAGGGCGCACCGGCCAGGGTCTGGGCCTTCTGCTGCAACGCAGCGCATTTCTGCAGGATCTCCGCGCCCTGGGCCTTCAGCATGTCCACGTCGATGAGCACGCCGTCGTGCTCCATCTTCAACAGCACCGGCACCAGCGGCATCTCGATGTCGTCGAACACCTTCTTCAGCGCAGGCATGGAGCGCAGCTTGGGCCAGATGGTCTGGTGCAGGCGCAGGGTCACGTCCGCGTCTTCCGCGGCGTAACGGGTGGCGTCTTCCACGCGCACCTCATCGAAGCCGATCTGCTTCGCGCCCTTGCCGGCCACGTCCTCGTAATGGATGGTCTGGTAGCCCAGGTATTTCTCGGCCAGCGAGTCCATGTCGTGGCGGCTCGCCACGCTGTCCAGCACGTAGGACTCGAGCATGGAGTCGTAGCGCATGCCGGCGAGTTTGATGCCGTAGTTCAGCAACACGTGGGCGTCGTACTTGAGGTGGTGGCCGAGCTTCAGGCGCTTCGGGTCTTCCAGGATGGGTTTGAGCTTCGCAAGGACTTTGGCCCGGTCCAGCTGGGTTGGCGCGTCGGGGTAGCGGTGCGCCAGTGGCACATAGCAGGCCTCGCCGGCTTTCACGGCGAGCGACAGGCCGACGATCTCCGCCTTCATGTATTCGAGGCTGGTGGTCTCGGTGTCGAAGGCGAAGTACTCGGCGGCTTGGATCTTGGCCAGCCACTCATCCAGGGTCTTCTCATCCGTGACCATGGTGTATTCGCCGGCCTTGGCCGCAGGCATGGGTGCGGAAGGAGCTGGTGCAGCGGTGGCCTTGGGCGAGGGGGTCTCATCGCCGCCTTCCTCGAGCTGCCTTCCCCAGGTCTTGAAGCCGAAGCGCGCGTACAACTCTTTCAATTTGACCTTGTCCGGCGTGCGCATGCTGAGGTCGCGGGGACCCAGCGGCAGATCCACGGCGCAATGGATGGTGGCGAGGCGCCGCGACAGGAAGGCGGCGTCTTTATGTTGTTCCAGTTTCGGCGCGAGTTGCTTGGCACCGCGCATCGGCACCAGGGCTACTTCACCCAGCCGCTCATATAAGGCTTCCAGCGTGCCGAAGTGCTGCAGCAAAGGGGCTGCCGTCTTGGGGCCGATGCCGGGCACGCCGGGGATGTTGTCGGAGCTGTCACCCACCAGCGCCAGGTAGTCCACGATCTGCTCCGGCCAGACGTCGAACTTCTCCTTCACACCCTCCCGGTTCAGGCGCGTGTCGCTCATGGTGTTGATGAGCGTCACCTTGTCGCCGTCCACGAGCTGCGCCATGTCCTTGTCGCCGGTGGAGATCAGCACCTTGAGGCCTTCCTCCACGCCGCGCTTGGCGAGCGTGCCGATCACGTCGTCCGCTTCCACGCCGCTGACCTTGAGCAGCGGGAAGCCTAAGGCTTCCACCAGTTCGTTCAGCGGTTCCACCTGGGCCCGCAGGTCGTCCGGCATGGGCGGGCGGTTGGCCTTGTACTCCTCGAACAGCTCGTCGCGGAAAGTCTTGCCGCTGGCGTCGAACACCACCGCTACGTGCTCGGGCCCGAAGTCCGCCATCAGCTTCTTCAGCATGTTGGTCACACCGTAGATGGCGCCGGTGGGCTCACCGGAGGGCGAGGTCAGGGGCGGCAGGCCGAAGAAGGCGCGGTAGAGATAGGAGGACCCGTCCACCAGCACCAGGGGTGTCTTGTCGGGCTTGCTCATGGATGGGTGGTCGCCGCGGCGGGCGGTTTGCTGGTCGCAGCGGTGGGAGGCATGCGGGTCGCGGCAGCGGGCGCCGCAGGGGTCGCGGCCGTCGCCACAGGTCGCGTCGCGCTCACCGGCGCCGGCAGGGTCACGCCCGCCGGCAGGAAGATGGGCGTGAGCTCGCCGACGATGAGCGGTGCTTGTGGCGGGAACTCGACGTCCGGCATGCGCAGGAACAGCTTGCCGATCTGGCCGCAGCCAGCGAGGCTCAAGGTCGCGAGGACCAGTCCCAGCGCGACGGCGCGGCGATGCAGGGCAGGGAGACGCGGCATCCGGCCAGTATAAACGCTGGACCCGAAGAGGCCGAGGCCGGCGGTGCTAGAGTGAAGCGGATCCAAGTCGCGGCCTTCGAAGGGGTGAGCGCATGCAGTACGCGGTGTGGGGTTTCTGTCTGGGCGTGGCGCTGATCGGTCTCTTGGGCCTCGCGCTGTTCTTCGGCGGCTTCAAGCGCCTGTTCCACGGTCGCATAGGCAGCGGGGGCCTGCGCATCCTGTTCGGCATGGTGTTCCTGCTGGGCGTGGCCTTGGTCGCGGCTATCGCGCTGGATCTCCGCACCTATCTGCGTCTTACCTATGAAGAGCCGGTGGCGACCCTGAACTTCGCCGCCGTCGCCCCCCAGGATTTTCGCGCCACGCTCACCGATGCCCAAGGCCAGGTACACAGCGCCGAGCTGCGGGGCGACGACTGGCAGTTGGATGCCAGGGTGCTGAAATGGAAGGGTCTGGCCACGGTCCTGGGCCTGGATCCCGTCTACCGCCTGGACCGGCTCGAAGGCCGGTACCGGAGCGCCGGTCAGGAGAGCCATGACTACCACAGCGTGATAGAGCTCTCCCAGGACGTGGGCCTGGATTTCTGGGCCCTGATGCGGCGCAACAGCGGCTGGCTGCCTTGGGCGGATACGGCCTATGGCAGCGCCACCTACCTGCCCATGGCCGATGGCGCCCAATACGCCGTATTTCTAAGCCCCACGGGCCTCCTGGCCCGGCCCACCAACAAGGCGGCCCAGGAGGCCATGACCCATTGGTAGACCTGGTCCAAATCCCTTGTAACCCCCCTACATTATGTTATATAGATAGAGCGATATTATCCCGGCTGAGGGGCCGGGGGCATAGGGGGTTCCGATGGGTCTTTCCCGGGGTTCCGCGACGCTCGACATGCTGCCGAGCTACGTCCACGACATAGGTACGTCCACCTGTCTGTTCTGCCCCTATGGGGCCGAAGTCCAGGCCGGCGACCGGCTCTACGTCTACGACGAGAAGACCGTGTTCGCCCGCCAGCAGCGCGAGCGACTGGTGGAGGTGAAGGCGGTCAAGCAGTTCCGTTCCACCGGCCGGGTGGTGACGTTGGATCTCGCCATGATCTCGCCGGAGGAGATGACGCGCATCGCCGAGGATAGCGAACTCGGCGTGGAGTCGCTGCTGGCGCATCGGCCGGGCAATCCCACCTACGACGAGAAGCGTACGCCGGTGGTGGTGTACTTCGAGCCCTGCAACGACGATGACACCACCGGTTCCCACACGCGTCCCGGTGCCGCGCTCGGCCTGCATAGCCGGCCGGAGCACCAGCACGAATCGCGTCTGGAGAGGATGTGGTCGAAGCTGTTCCCCAAAAGCAAACCCCACTAGACCCGGGTCATTTCATCGCGGTCCTGTCCAGCACCGCCATCGTTATCCGTGAGATGCACACCAGGCGGTCCTGACTGTCGCTGATCTTGATCTCCCAGACCTGGGTGGTGCCGCCCAAGTGCAGCGGCCTTGCGGTGCCCTTCACCTCGCCCTCGCGCATGGCGCGCACGTGGTTGGCGTTGATCTCGAGTCCCACGCAGAGCAGCGTGTCGCGGTCCACCACCAGGTTGGCGCCGGTGCTGCCGAGTGTCTCGGCAAGCGCGACCGAGGCACCGCCGTGCAGGATGCCGGCAGGCTGCTTGGTGCGTTGATCCACCGGCATGCTGGCGGACAGGAAGTCGTCACCGACTTCGGTGTAGCGGATCCCGAGGTGGCTCACCAGCGTCTGCTGTTGATAGGCGTTGAGGTCCTCAACGCTGAAGGGTTTGAACCAGATGGACATGGCATCGCTTCCGGGTGATGGCAGCGAAAGCCTACACGAGCACGGCGGGGCGGGCTTGTAGGGATGACGAGTCTTCCAGCCAATGGCCATAGAGAACAAATTCCATAAATTACAGCGGCTTAGACTAACTAAAGCCGCGCGGGATAAGGGCTTGGACGGTCATTCAGGGCGCGGGGTACCATGGATGGATACGAAGAAGGGGAGAGCCCCATGATTAAGCGCCGGCTCGTCTGTCTGTTCGCCGCTGCATGCTTGCTGCCCATATCCGCCTGGGCGAATCCCAATGGTCCGAACTGGGTTCCCGAGATCGGCATAGAGGCCGGCCTCACTGCCGGCGACAGCAACGTGGTGGATTCACGTTTCACGGGCCAGCCCGACAAGACTCCATCCAATGTCTATGTGGCGCCAGGCGACACTTTTTACTTACAGGGATACTATCGCCAGGCCATAGGCCATACCGGGATCAGTCTCAAGGCCGCTGCCGGTGCCAGCTACGCCTGCATGGCTCCCGCCTGTATAGATGCGATCGCTGCGGTTTTCCTCAGTGACGGTAACACCAGTGGCGGTGCTCAGCCCGGGACCTATCAGTTCAACAACTTCACCGGCGATCTGGCCCTGGAATACGCTTGGGACGGCGGGCGCATCGGTGCCGGGCGTACCGTCCGAGCCGACAACTATCTGATCTCCAACAGCAACGCCTATCCCTTCAAGGATACGCACCTCAAGCCTGCCCAAGGTTGGTTCCTGGAATACGAGTGGGGCAGGGCGGGTCTGCGCTATACGCACATCATCTACCGCTCCAATGTCAGCGGCGAGAGCGTCAACGGTAGCAACTTCGGGATCTACACGCACTTGAGCTTCAATGACGAAGACTGGGTTCCCGGCGGCAAGTATTTTGAGCAGGGCGCCAGCACGGCGCGTCAGACCGTGGCGCTGGCGTTCAACCCGCGCGAGTGGAGCTTCTAGTCCGAAAACCGCGCTTGTTGCTCGTCAGAGTCGTTGAAGCCGGCCTCGCAATCCTCACGTACACCAAAGAGTACGCTCCGGTTGCTCGGCCGTCTTCGCCTAGCTGCCGAAACAATAATCGCGGTTTATGATCGCAGGTAGGAAGCGCCGTTAAGATCCAAGATACATCCCGTCGCCGCCATCATGCCGTCGGCCGCGAGACGCACGATGGCCTGGGCCACTTCCTCCGGCGTCGTGACCCGGTTCAGCGGGCTCTGCTTGCGGATGCTGTCGCCGGCGGGACCGTCCAGTAATTCCTTCGCCATGTCGGTGCCGACGAAGCCGGGCGCCACCACGCCGACGAAGACGTTGTCCGGCGCCAGGGCCTGGGCCAGCGACTGCGACATCTGGTTCAGCCCCGCCTTGCTCGCACCGTAAGCGACCGCGTCCGGCTCGCCGCGGAACGCACCGCGGGAGGACACGTTGATGATCTTGCCGCCGCCTTGTTTTTGCATCACCCGCGCCACCAGGAAGGCCAGGTTGGCGGACGCCAGCAGGTTGACGCTCAAGGTATCGCTCCAGGCCGATTGCCAGTCGGCATAACTCAGGCCCTTGAGGGGATGCAGGCGGTAGATGCCGGCATTGTTCACCAGCACATCGATGCGCCCATAGTGGGCCGCCACCGCCTGCACCAGTTGCTCGCACTGCTTCGGCTCGGCGAGTTCTGCGGCGAAGGCTTTATGGCCGCTCCCCGGAAGGCCCGTCACGGCCGCATCGCCCGGCTTGCGCTGGTGGCCCGCCACACTGGCGCCCGCCGAGGCGAAAGCCTGGGCGGTGGCGCGGCCGATGCCGCGGCTGGCGCCCGTCACCAGAACCGTCTTGCCCTTGAAATCCATGGCTGCACCGCGGTGATGAAGATTCACCGGATGATAACAAAGCGGCTGTTACAATCCGCCATGAGCGACTTCCTGCCCACTGTCGAGATCGAGACCGGCCCAAGTCCCAAAGGCAGCGTCATCTGGCTGCATGGCTTGGGGGCGGACGGCCACGATTTCGAGCCCATCGTGCCGGAGTTGCGCCTGCCGCCGGAGTTGCCGCTGCGTTTCGTCTTCCCTCATGCGCCGGTGCGGCCCGTGACCATGAACGGCGGCCGGCCCATGCGCGCCTGGTTCGATCTGACGAAGATCGGCGTGAACCAGCCGCGGGACGTGGACGGTATGCGCGCCTCACGCGCGGCGGTCGAAGACCTCATCGCCCGCGAGAACGAACGCGGCATACCGACTGCGCGCATCGTGCTGGCGGGCTTCTCCCAGGGCGGGGCGGTGGCCTTGTTCACGGGTCTGCAGCACCCGGACAAGCTGGCCGGCATCATGGCGCTCTCCACCTGGTTGCCGGTGGAAGAGGGCCTGGGCGTCGAGATCAGCTCCGGCAATGCCGCCACGCCGATCCTATACTGCCACGGCTCCCAGGATCCGGTGGTGCCATTGATCCTCGGCGCCCAGACGCGCAATTGGCTGACGCAGCAGGGTTGCGTGGTGGTCTGGCATACGTATCCCATGCCGCACACCGTCAGCCTCGAAGAGATTTCTCATATACGGGCTTGGTTGATTTCGGTTCTTAGCTGATCCAATAGAAGAAAACGACCAAAGCGTCGCGAGCGAGTCCGCGGCATGCCGCGGACGCCTGTGCAGGAAAGCACAGGCGAGGCCTGCCCGCTGCACATGGATGTGCAGCGGGGACTGACGCAGTCACCCAGTTGCTTCGTCCCCAGCCGCAGCATTGCGCGTACTCGCGCCCGTTGCTCCCGGGCATCCTGCCCTCCCGCGACGTTAGGCCATCCTGGCCGTCACAACGCCCTGCCGAGCGCAGCAGCTTTGGTCAGTGTTCGATGGTGTAGAAGATATCTGCACTGCTCGCCGTGCCCGATTGCGCCTGCACCATCCACTGGGTGCTGATCTGGTAGATGATCTGCAGCACGTTGTAGGCCTGGTCGGTGGACTGGCCATAGCGCACATATAGTTTCTCGGCCAACTGCTTGCCGATGAACACGCCGTTCAGCAGCGTGCCGTTGCCGGTCTGGATGCTCTGGTATCCCACGTCCACGGCGAGCGGGTTGCCGCCGCCGAGGTGCAGGCTCACGTCCTGATTGCTCTGGGCGCTGGTGCCCGAGAGGCTGCTGGCGGTGACCACGCCCGGCGTGCCGTTGTTGAACGCCGTGCCGCCGCTGCCGCCTTCCAGGTTGTTGGGCCGGCCGGTGATCAGGTAGGCGATGAGTTGCGATTGCGGCAAGGGTGGATCCGCCCACAGACTGATGTTGGGCGCGGTCAAGAGGCCGCGCACCTGCACGCCGACCTTCTGCTCCACCTGGCCGAACTGCACCATCTCCGGGTGCGCGGTGCCGCGCACCGCGCGTACGTCCAGCGCCGGATCCGTGATCGGCCCGCCGGTGAACAAGAGCCGCCCGTACTCGATGCTCAGCTTCTGCTGCAGCGCGCTGTACAGGTTCTGGTAGAACGCGTTGTGGATGAATTGCGGCGCGTAGAAGCCGTTCTTCACGTTGAGCTCGCCGCTGCCGGTGGTGACGTGGCCGGGCTCCGTGTCAGCCATCACGCTGCCGGTGATGTCGCCGGTCAGGCCGAAGCCGTCGAAGTACACGTCGTCCCCCAGCATCACATTGATCCTGGAGCGCAGGTGCCAGCGTTCCTCCGGCGGGCCGCCTTCTTCGCCCACCAACACCTGGTCCGGCGAGACCTGTGCCGTGCCGCTCAAGTCGCGCGGCTTAAGGGCTGCATGGGGCACCTTCACGGTGCCGTCCACCTTGAGGTCGCGTCCGTCCAGGCTGAAGTTCAGGTCCGGCGAGAGGTCCACCTGGGCCTCGAGGATGTCGATGCTGCGGAAGTCCTCGCCCTGCAACTGTCCCTTGGCTTTCCACACGCCGGCGTCGCGGTCGGCGCTGCCCTTCAGGCTCAGGTTGCCCTTGCCGGAGCGCACGCTGCCCGCCACGTCCAGGTGTTCCCCGTCGCCCGCCAGGGTCAGTTGCAGGCCGCTGAGGTTCAATCCCAGGCGCGGGATGCTCACCGCGCCGTCGCTCAAGGTGGTGGTGCCGCTGAACAGCGGGTCCGATGGCGTGCCGGTGAGGCCGATATCGAGCGCCAGCCGGCCGCTGGCTTGGGTCACTTGCGGCAGCAGGGCCGGCAGCAGCGCGAAGTCGTGGATGTCGCCGCGGATGCGCCCGCTCAAGACCGGTTGCGCGCCGAAATTCATGCGCGTGTCCACTTGCAGGCTGCCGCCGTCGGTCAGCATCCAGCTCATGTGTCCCACCGTCGCCCTGGGATCGGAACGCATGTGGGCTTCGCCACCGGTGTAGGCGAGCAGGGTGAGGGCCTTGCCCCTGCGCAGGTCGCGCACCGCGCCCGGCGAGAGCGTGGCATCCACGGCGAGGCGATGGCCCGAGGCATCGCCGCTGGCCTTGATATCCGCGTTCACGCTACCGGAATACTCGAGCCCCGCGGGGAGCACCGCCTGCATGGCGGCGATGGGCAGGGCCTTCAACGTGCCCTGCGCGCGCCAATCCTGGGCGTTGGCCGTGATGCTGGCGCAGGCATGGGCCGCATCGTGGGCGAGGCAGGCCTGTTGTAGCTCCAGGAGATGTGGCGCCAGCGTCAGTGACCAGGGCGCGACCGCCTGCCACTCGCCATCGCCGGCAGGCGTCACGTCCACCCGCGTGAGATGGGCCTGCCAGCGTCGGTCTGCATAACCGCCATCGCCGGCGAGATGCAGCCGGCCGCGATCCGAGGTGATGTCCAGCTGCAAGGCATGCTGCTCGATGTGGCCCTCGGCATGGGCATCCAGTTGCGAGACGCTCACGCCCGGCACGTCCACGCCGGTGCCGTGCAGCACTGCTACGCCCTTGCCGTCGCTGCCGGCTTTGGCTGAGAGTTGCAGGCCGTCCGCGGCCCAGCCGTGCCAGGCGACTTGCCTGGCATCGAGGTCGATGTCCATCAGCGTCAGGTGTGAGCCTGTCTCCAGTGAACCGTGGCTGCGCAGTTCGCCGGAGGCGTCCGGCCAGGCCTGTGCCAGGTTCGGCGCATCCAGTCGCCAGTGCAGCACGTCGCGGTTGCGCTGGTCGGTGTCGGCGTGCAGCACGTCGTCGCCGAGCTTTGCATCCAGTGTCAACTGTTGCCAAGCGGCGCCGGCGAAGCTCACTTCGCCGTGGGCATCCAGGGGACTGCCGCGCAGCGCGCCATGCAGCGATTCGAGGATAACCTCGGTACGGGGTGCGCCGTCGCCGACACTGCCATCCGCATCCACCACTCCATCCACTTTCCCGGACCAGCCATGCAGCAGGCGGCCGACGCCGGCATCCCGCACCACCGCATGCATCCGCCAGCTGTCTACGCGGCCGCGCTGATAGAGGCCGTTCACCGCCAGGTTGCCGCCCAGCCATCCGCCGGTGAGGGAATCCACCGTGGCCCGGGTGGCGTCGCCGTGGGCCATGAGTCGCCAGTCGCCGCTCGGCAGCAGGGATTCCTGCCAGTGCCTGCGCAGGAACTTCTGCCCCTGCAGACCCGCGGCATCTGCCTGCAGGGTCCAACCCTTGCCGCCACTGCGCGAGAGCTGGAAGTAGGCATGCACCGAAGCCTGCGGCGTGATCGCACCGTCCAGGTCCGCCCGCCAAGTGTCGTGATCGTCGGCGAGCTTGAACTCGCCGGAAGGCGACTGCAGATAGGGATCGGTGCGCGGCCACCCCAAGTCCTGCCAGCTGCCGGTGAGCGCCGTCAGTGTTGCCGCGTCGAGCCCGAGCCTGCCCTTGGCAAATAGTTGCCCGCCACCGGCGATAGCCAGGCTGAGGCTGCGGATCTCCGCCACATGCGGTTTGAGGGTCGCGTCGAGGCGCGCGTTCACGTCGCCCACGGGTAGTCCGCGCACACTCGCGTCGCCCTTGAAGGCGGTACCGTCCGGATCGCCGCGGAAGTCGAGACGCGCGTCGCCACGGTAGTCCGGCCATTCTGCATGGATGTCCGCGAGATCGGTGTGCGTCAGGCGCAGGGAGCCTTCCCAGCGCGGCGCCGCGAATACGTCCCGCAAGGTGCCGACCAGGTCCGCGCCGTAGGGTGACGCCAGCGTCTGGCGAACCGCGAGAGCATGGTCATTGCCTTTGAGTTCCGTGTGACCCTGGAGCGGCGCCCATCCACCGGTGCGGTAGCGCCAGTCGAAGCCTGCATCCACCGCATAGTCCCGGTGCGGCGCCAGGGTCGCATTTCCCTGCACTGATATGTCCGGACCCGTGGCCTTGAGTTCGCGCACCACGATGGCATCGTTGTCCACCCGTGCCGCGAAACGCAGCGCGTCTATCTGCACCGGCGGCAAGCTGCCGATCAGCACTTGCACGTCTTGCACCTGCACGTCTTCCAGCACGATGCGCACCGGCAGCATCGGCATCACCGGCGCCTGCAGGGTCTTGCTGCCGCTGCCGGAGGCGCGCAGCCGCAGGATCACATGCTCCGCAATCACCGAACTCAATTGTGCACGCCCGATCAAGGCCGCCAGCGGCCGCCATTGGAGCCGCAGGCTGTCCACGTGCACCGCCACCGCCCCGGAATCCCATTCCACGTCCTTGAGCAGGATCGGCCGCGCCAGGGAGCCTTCGCTGGATCCGACCTTGAAGCTGCCGCCGCTGTGGAGTTGCGCCTGGGCTAGCGCCCAGTGCAGCGCGCCCTCGCTGCGCAACCACAGGCCCAAGCCCGCCATGCCCGCCACCAGCAGCAGTGCCAGGACCAACAGCGCGCGGCGCAGATGCCTCACAGGTCCGGCCCCAGGCTGATGTGCACCCGCACCCGGTCCAGGTCCGGCCGTTTCACCGGATGCGCCACGTCCAGCCGGATCATGCCCACCGGCGTGCGCCAGCGCAGGCCGGCGCCGATGCCTTTCTCGAGGGAACTGGTGAAGCTGTTGTTGGCATCGCCCGCGTCGATGAAGGCGTCGATGCCGAAGATCTTGCCGAAGAAGTGGTCCACCTCGATACTGCCGACCGTGAGGTCCTTGCCGCCCAGGTTCTCGCCCTGGGCATCGCGCACGCCCAGGCTGTTGTACTCGAAGCCGCGCACGCTCTGGTCACCGCCGGCGAAGAAGCGTTGGGTGGCGGGCAGTTCCGTGAAGCTCTTCACCGCGGTGGCGCCTGCCTCGCCGCGCAGCAGCAGGCGGGTATCATCGCCCAGCGGCAGGATCAGTTTGGCTGCAAGGTGGAACTGCAGGAAGGTGGTATCCGAGAAGAACGCGTTGCTGGCGCCGTGCAGGTCCGCCGACACCCGGTAACCGCGGGTCGGGAGCACCAGGTCGTCGGATTCCAGCCGCGACAGCGCCAGGCCCGGCATCAGCAGGGTGCTGTTGGTGGACACGTTCTGCAGGTCGCTGCGGTCGTGCTCCAACTGCAGGTATTGGCTGTCGTTCCATTGCCCCAAGGTCACCGCGCGGCTCGCGCCGAGCATGGTGGTATAGCTGGTGAAGCTGCCGAGCTGGGTCTGGCGCAGGTTGCCCAGACTGTAGATGAGACGGTCCGAGGCGGGATCGGAGAGCGGCACCGTGTAACTCAGCAATACCGTCTCCATGACGTGGGAGATCTGGGTCTGGGCCGAGAAGGAGTGCCCCTCGTCGTTCACGCGCCGGTCGGTCCAGCCTAAGGTCGCGCGCGGACCGGTGTCGGTGCCATAGCCCAGGCCGAAGGTGTAGGCGTTGGGCGGGCGCTTGCTCAAGGTCACGCGGATCGGGATACGGTGCTCGGCGTCGGGCCGGCGCTGCGATTCCACGTTCACCGCGTTGAAGTACCCGGAGTCGTTGAGCGCATATTGCAGCTTCAGCAGCGCCTCGTTGTCGAAGGGATCACCGGGCTTGAACTTGACGTAGCGCGCCAGGAACGCGGGATCCATGAAGTCCTGGACGAAACTCACCTGGCCGAAGTAATAGCGCGGACCGGTGCTGAAACGCAGCGTGATGTCGGCCCAGTGCTCCTGCGGGTTGACCGCGAGCCGGGTCTCGATGAAACGCGCGTCGATATAGCCGCGCTGCGAAGCCAGCAGCAGCAGGTTGCGCTTGCTGTCCTCGTAGGCCTTCTGCTCGAGCTGAGTGCCGCTCGCATAGGGGAGTTTGGCGATGAAATCGTCGTAAGCGGGATCCTGGTCGCCTTCGCCGGAGAGCAGGATGTCGATGTGGCGGATGCGCACCGGCGGCGGCAGGGTGATCACGTAGCGGGCCACCCAGCTGTCGCCCTCGGACGTGAGCGCCGCGTCCACCTTGCTGTCGTAGTAACCGAAGGGTTGCAGCGCGCGCTGGATCTCATCCGGTGCGCGGGCATTGAGCCGCTCCACCAGGCTCTGGCTCAGGTCCGGCGAATTCTCATAGGTGACGATGCTGAGATAATCGGTCACGTTCTTCAGCATGGCGCCGCTCACGCCCTCCACCTGCACGCTGATGTGCGGCGCGGCATATGCATTGCCCGCCGCCGTCATGCCGAGCGCGAGCCAGAGCAGCGCCGCGGCGCGACGCATCAGACGCCGGCTCCGAGGTCGAGAGGTGTGAGGGGGTCGGCGGGCGCGAGGTCGAACACCTGCGCGTAGAACGAAAGTTCCGCGCCCAGCACCCGCCGCAGCGTGTCCGCGCGGCGGAAGCCATGGCCTTCCTCGGCGAAGCTCAGACAGGCAGACGGTATCTTGTTGGCGCGCAACGCCTTCTGCATGCGCTCGGTCTGGTCCGGCAGCACCACGCGGTCCTTGAGCCCCTGGAAGAACAATACGGGCGCGCGTATCTGCGCCGCCGCATGCAGCGGCGATCGCGCGCGATACAGGTCGCGCGCTTCGGGCCAGGGCCCGAGCAGGCTGTCGCCGTAACGCGCCTCGAAACGGTGGGTGTCGGTCATGGCCGTCTCGAGTTCACTGATCCCGTATTGCACCGAGCAGGCGCGGAACACCTGGCGGAAAGCCACCGCGGCCAAGGCCGTGAAGCCGCCGGCGCTGGAGCCGCTCACCGCTGCGCGCTGCCAGTCGGCCAGGCCGAGTGCTGCGAGCTGGGCTACGGCGCGTACGCTGTCCTCCACGTCCTTCACGCCCCAGTTGCCGGCGAGGCTCTGCCGGTAAGCCCGGCCAAAACCGGTGCTGCCCCGGTAGTTCAGGTCGGCGAAGGCGAAGCCGCGGCTGGTCCAGAACTGGACGCGCGGATCCAGCGCATCGCCGTTCATGGCCGTAGGCCCGCCGTGGCAGCGCAGGATCAGCGGCGGCAGTTCGCCTTCCGGCACGGAACAATCCGCGTGGGTCGGCGGGTAATACCAGAGATGGGCCTCCTCACCGCCGGAGGTGGGGAAGCGCAATCCTTCGGCCTGGCTCAGGTGTCCCGCCGGCCAGTCGAAGCCGCCTTCGCTCAATACTTCGAAGTCCTGGCCGTCACCGGCCACCACGCCCATGGCTGCATCCGCGGCGCCCGCCAGCATCACCACTCTCCCGTCTGCCGCATCCAGATGCTCGATATGGCTGTAACGCGCGGTGAGGGGCGTGCGCCGACCGCTGGCCTCGATGCGTATCGGATGGCTGCGCCCGGCTTCCACGCGCACCGCCACCAGGGCGCCATCGGCCAGGAAACCGTAAGCAGACATGCCGGACAGCCATTGCGCATAACCGTAGTCAGCGGGATCGGCGCAGGCTTCATGCGCGTCGCCGCCGGCATAGCGGTACAGGTTCCAGTAGCCGGTGCGGTCCGAGATGAAATACAACACGCCGTCCGGGGACCAGCGCGGTTGGAAGATGGATTCCTGGCTGCCGCCGGCGATGCTGCGGGGTTCGTGCAGTGCGCCGTCCGCGCCGATCTCGGCGAGCCATAGCTCGCAGCCGTCCCAGGGCATCTGTGGATGATTCCATGCGAGCCAAGCCAGGGCGCTGCCATCCGGCGCCAGTGCCGGCGAGCCGTAGAAATCGAAGCCCTCGGCGAGCGGCGTGATGGAGCCATCCGTCAGCGATACCGCGGCCAGATAATCCCGCGGCGTCCCCTCCAGGTCTTCGCACACGCAGATGAGCCGATCCCGTGCCAAGTCAGGCACGAGGTCTGCGTAACGGCGCGCCCCCGGTGCCGTGAGCCGTTGCGGCGCGCCATCCTGCACCTTATATATGCATTGGTCCGCCTGGTTGCAGAAGAACGCGCCCACCGCCGAGATCGCATAGGCGCCGCCGCCATATTCATGGGTCCGGCTGCGCACATCGAAGGGCCGCGGCGTGAGGTCGTGGCGATGTCCCTGCGCGTGGCGCACCAGTACCGTGCGGCCGCCTTCCTCGGGCCTGCCCTCCAGCCAGTAGATCGCATCGCCGAAGACCCGCGGCTGCAGGAAGCGCTTCTGTGCGCCCGCCGCCTGCTCCACCGTGAGCGGCGAGGGCCAGCTGCCGCAGGGCAGGGCATGCTTCATGAGGTGCCGCCCGTGATCTGGAACAGACGGGTCTCGATGCTCTCGCCCGCGGCATCGAAACGCCGTTCGGTGAAGCACGTGCCGCCGCGCGTGTCGCGCAGCACCAGCGTGGAGCAGCGTGTGCCGTAGACGGGATCCTGCACGAAGGCCGCCGACACCCGCCGTTCCAGTTCCCCACCGATGCCGGTATCCGGCAGGGCTGCATCCAGAGGTGCCGGCGTGCGGTCGGCGAGCAGGCGGAACAAGGCGTCGGTGGTGAGAACGCCGCTGTCCAGGATGAGTTTCAGGCGCCCCTTGGCGGTCTGCACTTTGGGCCAGGGCGTGTCCAGTAGATGATTGCTCAGGGCATGGATGCCGGGCGCGATGGGCGCAGGCGCGCCGCCGCGGTTGGAGAAGTACCAAAGCGAATCGCCGTCGCCGCAGATGAGACTGAAGGCGCCGTACTCGCCGGCGTGGCGCTGTACCCGCGTGACATGGTCCCGGGGCGAGGCAGTGCCGCGCAGGAAGTCCGCCGTGAGTGCGCCGCGGGACTGGGGTGCCTTGGCGGGATTCAGCCCTTCCCGGTAGTTGGTGACCACCGCGATGCGTCCGCCGAAGGTGATGCCGAGCCAGGTGCCGCCGGCTTCCAGGTCGCGGCCCGCCAACAGCTGCGGCGCGTCGGACCAGAAACCCGCAGCCGCGGAAGCGCGCGCGTGGCGCTCATCGCGGTTGCCGGCGACGATCAGTGGAAAATCGGGATGGGTCTTCCAGGCGAATGCGAGCAGACACATGCACGCATTATATATAGAGGGTCCCGGTGGATTCGTTTAACTGCGTCGCCGGGCACGGGTCGTCTTAACGCCGCCGCCGGGCGGCCACTCTCAACGGCGCCGTCGGGCGCCGATGGTCAGCGCGCCCAAGGCTGCGAACACCAGCAGCATGCCGCCCATCACCGCCGGGGCCGGCCGCTCGCCCAACTGCAGCCAGCCCGTGAGCACGCCCACCACCGGCGAAGCCAGAGATGCCAGGCCGCTCAAGGTCGCCGAAAGACGTCCCACCACGAACAGCCACAGGGCCCAGGCCAGCGCGTTGGCCGGCACCACGTTGTAGAACAGGGTCCAGGCATAGGTGAAATTCCAGTGCACCGGCGGCGAGGGCAGGAGCCAGGCGATCACCGCCAGCGGCACTGCGCCCATCAGCATCTGCCAGCCGGTGAGGGAGAGGAGATCCCAGGTACCCTGCACCGGGGTCTTCTTGGCGATGATCACCGAGATCCCCCAGGCCATGCCGGCCAGGAGCGCCAATACACTGCTGAAGAGGTCCGGCGAGTGCTGCCAGGGGGAGAAGATCAGCAGCAAGCCGCCGAAGGCGAGACCGACGGCGGCCCATTGCACGCCTCTCAGCCGCTCGCCCAGGGTGAAAGGCGCGAGCAGGATCACCCAGAACGGCATGGTGTAGGCCAGCACCGCGCTCTTTCCGGCATTGCCGGATTGCAGTGCCCAGCACACGAGGCCGATGAACAGCGTGGTCTGGAAGAGACCGAGCAACAGCACGCGTCCCGGAAGCCGAGGCCAGAAGGGTTTGCGTGCCGCGAGCAACAACAGGAGCAGGCAGGCTCCCCCTAAGGCGGTGCGGCTGGCGGCGAACACGAAGGGTCCCGCGTACTGCAACGCCAGCTTCATCACCACCCAGTTGTAGCCCCAGATGAGCGTGAGGACCGCGAGCGAGGCGAGCGCTGCCTGATCCGGCTTGGAGTGAGACGCCGCGGTGTTCATCGTGCCGCCCGGTTGGGATCGCTGTGCTTCAGCTCAGCGAAAGAATGCCCAGGCGCTTCCTCGTACCAGGTCTTTATCAGGCGGTAC
Organism: Gammaproteobacteria bacterium; assembly: GCA_036271575.1. Taxonomy (GTDB): domain Bacteria; phylum Pseudomonadota; class Gammaproteobacteria; order Natronospirales; family REEB76; genus DASUBN01. The sequence continues at coordinate 21,647 of DATBAJ010000004.1, read as the reverse complement.
GAGATCGAACGGCTGGGCGGCATCATCAGGCCAGTGTTCACCGAGTCCGCGATGTCGTCCCGGGAGAACCAGGCGGCGTCTTCCAGTTCGTCATCATTGCAGCGGATGGCGGTGCTCACGGCCTCGGCGCGAAAACCCAGCATCAGTGAGCCGGGGTAGGGCCAGGGTTGGGAACTCATGTAGCGGGGCTCGCGGATCTGGATGTCCGTCTCTTCGCGCACCTCGCGTATGACCGCCGCCTCCAGGGTCTCGCTCTGTTCCACGAAGCCGGCGATGGTGGAGTAACGGCCTTTCGGCCAGACGGCCTGCCGCCCCAGGAGACAACGCTCGCCGTCGGTCACCAGTACGATGATGGCGGGATCGATGCGCGGGAACCATTGGGTGCCGCAGTGCTTGCAGGACCGCTCATGGCCGGCACGCTCACTCAACATGAAGCTGCCGCAGCGGCCGCAGAAGCGGTGCTGATTCTGCCAATGCACCATCGCGCGCGCGTAGCCCAGGAGCGCAAGGTCATCGGCAGACAGGAGCGCACTCACGGAGCGCAGATCATCGTGACGTGCATCCGGAAGCATCGCTCCCTCTTCGAGCCCAAGCGCGAAGCAGGGCTTCCCGCCGATCTCACCCAGCAACACGCAGCAGAAGGCTTCAGGTTTCAGGAGCTCGGCATACGCGGCATCAAGCAGCAGTGCCCGCGGCGCGCCGCCATTCCATATATAGGAGTTCGTGCCGCCGCGCACCGGTACATAGCGCGTACCGGCGTCCGCGAGGGCGGCGCTCAGCCACGCTGCGTCATGGCGGCGCGCGCCCAAGCGCTCGGTGGAGAAGAAGAAGGGGACTTCGTCTTGCATCGCAGTTCGGTGCTCAAGATCCCTGCAGCGCCGTGCCGAGCAGCGAGCGCATCAGGCCGCGCAGCTTCTCGATCTCGGCGGCGTAGTAGGGCTTAGGCGGCAGCTTGCCCCACACCGGCTGCGGCCAGGCTCCGTCATGACGGTAGCGCACGATGTGATGCACGTGCAGCTGCGGCACCTGGTTGCCGAGCGCCGCGATGTTGAGCTTGTCCGGCGCGAAGCCCTTGGCCAGCACCCGTGAGAGCAGTACCGAGTCGTCCCACAGCTGCATGCGGTCGGCATCGTCCAGGGCGTGGATCTCGGTGATGTCCTCGCGCTCCGGCACCAGGATGAACCAGGGGTAGTTGCTGTCATCCATCAGTAACAGGCGGCACAGGCCCAGGCGCCCCAGGTCGCGGCAATCTTTGGCAAGTTGCGGATGGAGTTGGAACATTTGGCTCTCAGTGAGAGTATATGTTGAATGGGAGGCCCAGCCGGGCATCCGTCGCGAGCATGTTAAGCTTGCGACATTATTCCCTAAAATCTGCCGCGCCGGGGGAACAACGCGCGTCATGCGGGCCCTGCTCAAAGCGTTGTTCTACGTTGCTGCGGCGGTGGCGCTGACAGGCCTCTATGGCCTGTGCAACTACGCCGGACTCTACCTCAAGATCCATTACGACGGCCTCTCGCCGCTCTGGCCTACCGCCGGCATCGGCGTCGTGCTCTTGTGGCAATACGGCCTGCGCTGGTGGCCGGTGCTGGTGCTGGGTGAGCTGCTCAGCACCCAATATATAGGCCGCAGTTGGGGCGTGAGCGGCACCGACGCGCTCTCGCAACTCGCCGAAGCCCTGGTGGCCGTGACGCTGCTCCGCCAACTGGGCGTGGATGCGCAATTCCACCGCAGCCGCGACGCCTTGCTGTTCGTGATCCTGGGCGTGCTGCCCGCGGCCTTGGTCGGCGGCGTGCTCGGCGCCGCGGGGCAGTATCTCGGTGGCGCGATGCCGCTCACGGCCTTGCCGCTGCAGACCGCCAACTGGGCCTTGGGCGATGCCATGGGCATCCTGGTGGTGGCGCCATTCATGGCCCACTGGCGCCGCTGGCCGTTCACCGACATGCACCTCTTCCTGGAATGGTGCCTGCTGATGCTGTTGATGGTCGCCGCCGTGTTCGGCATCTCACAACTGCCGACCGACGTGGAATCGAGCTTCTACTTCCTGCTGCTGCCGCTCACGGTGCTGATCTCGGCGCGCACCGGCGCGGCCGGGGCCAGCAGCGCCGCCATGTTCATGGCGCTCAGCGTACTGGTGTTCAACCTGGAAGACGTGCAGGACCCGTTCCTCGCCGCCATGCGCATCGCCTTCGTCGGCGCCAGTGCCTTCACCGGCTATCTGGTGGCCGCCGCCTTCGCCGAGCGCCACGCCGCCGACGCCGCGCTCACCGCCGAGCAGGATCGGGCGATGGTCACCCTGCAGGCCCTCGGCGAGGGCGTGATCTCGACCCACGCCAACGGCAAGCTGTTCTTCATGAACAGCGTGGCCGAGAAGCTCACAGGCTGGCGCGCGAGCGACGCCATCGGACGCGCCATCGAGGATGTATTCCCGCTCTCGCTGGCCAGCGGCGATACCGAGGAGCACACCGTGCGCCACGCGCTGGTGAACGGCGCCGGCTCCGCGATACTCACGCGCCGGCTGTTGCGCGACCGCGCCGGGGTGCTGCGCCCGGTGGAAGGTGCCATCACGCTGGCGCGCGGCCGCGACGGCAAGATCATGGGCGGGGTGGTGGTGTTCCGCGATGTCTCCGAGGCCGAGCACCTGCGCGAGCGCCTGCTGCACGAGGCCACCCATGACGCGCTCACTGGCTTGCGCAACCGCTCCGCCTTCGACAAGGCGCTGCGCGAACTGACCGGCGGATCGGAGCGCAAGCACAAGCACGCGTTGCTGTATCTCGACCTCGACCAGTTCAAGCTCATCAACGACACCCGCGGCCACGAGATGGGTGACAAGCTGCTCATCGAGCTCACCAAACGCCTGCGTGCGCTGGTGCACCGGCCCGATGTCATCGCCCGCCTCGGCGGCGACGAGTTCGGCGTGCTGGTGGTGGATGCCCACGAGAAGACCGTGCAGTTGCTGGCCGAGGAACTGCGCCGCACCGTGCTCGACTACCGCTTCAAGGAGCGGGATCTGATCTTCAGCGTCGGCGTCAGCATCGGCGTCACCTTCTTCTCACCCGGCGAGCGCGCACCGGACGTGCTGAGCCGCGCCGACATCGCCTGCTACATCGCCAAGGCGGGGGGCCGCAACGGCATCAACGTGTACCGCAGCGACGACCGCACCATGATGCAGCACCACAGCGAGTTGGCGCGGGTCTCGCAGCTCGAGACCGCCATGGACGAGGGCCGCTTCCGCCTCTACGGTCAGCGCATCATGCGCCTGGACGATACCGGCCAGGACCAGCGTTTCTACGAGGTGCTGCTGCGCCTCAGCGAGGACGGCAAGATCGTGCCGCCCTCCGCCTTCCTGCCCACCGCCGCGCGTTTCGGCCTGGCCACGCGCATCGACCATTGGGTGCTGGACCAGAGCTTCCGCTTCCTCAAGGAGAAGCAGGGATATGGCATCCACCTCAGCATCAACCTGGATCCGCGCACCCTCGATAACCCGGATTTCTACCGTCAGGTGGGCGAGCACCGCGCGCGCCACGGAGTGAACGCCGGGGACGTGTGCTTCGAGGTCACCGAGAACGTGGCGCTGGAGCACCTGACCCGCGCCGTGGAGACCATGCACAAGCTGGCGCAGGACGGTTACCGCTTCGCGCTGGACGACTTCGGCAGCGGCGTGGCGAGCTTCGGCTACCTGCAGAAGCTGCCGGTGCAGTACGTGAAGATCGACGGCCAGTTCGTGCAGAACTTCGCCGAGGATCCGGTGAACCCGCTGGTGGTGCGCACCCTCTCGGAACTCGCGCGCATGCGCAACATCCAGTGCATCGCCGAGTGCGTGGAGAACGAGATCACCAAGAACCAGTTGTCGAAGCTGGGTGTCGATCTGGGCCAGGGTTTCTTCCTGCATAGACCGGAGCCGCTGCCCGCGTAAAAGCTGCTGCGCTCGGCATGCCGACGCTTTTACGCCGGCAGCAAGTCTCAAGTCACATTGAACCGTGACAGGCGGCTTCCACGTTATTTCCGTCCGGATCCAGCACGTACGCCGCATAGTAGTCAGGCGAGTATTTCTCGCGGATGCCCGGCTTGCCGTTGTCCTTGCCGCCGGCCGCTATGGCTGCCTTGTAGAACGCGTCCACATGCTCGCGGTCATTGACCCGGAAGCCCAGGTGCACGGGTTCCTCGACCTTCGCCTGTTGGGTCCATACCGAGGATCCGCTGTCCGCTTTGATGCCGAAACCGCCGTCGTACTCCTTGAACACCGTATAACCCAGGGGCGCCAGCGCCTTGCTATAGAAGGCCTTGGCCTTGGCGGCGTTACTCACGTTCAACGAGACATGATCGAGCATGGGCTTTCTCCTTGAGTGCAGGTGGAAAGCCGTTCATTGGAGTCCCCGTGGCGCCGCCGCGCCATCGGGGACTCGCCCCTTTATAGCCGCAGGGTTCACCGCAAATCTGTGACGCTGACACTACGCCGTGTGACACACGGCTTCCACGTTATTCCCATCCGGATCCAGCACGAACGCCGCGTAATAGGTCGGTGAATAGTTCTCCCGCAGTCCTGGCTTGCCGTTGTCCTTCCCACCTGCTGATAGCGCGGCCTTATAGAAAGCATCCACCGCTTCGCGGTCCTTGGCGCGGAAAGCCAGATGGGCGATGGGTTTCTGGGCCGGGCTTTGTCCGGCCCAGATGGTCGAGCCGCCGTCCTGGCCGACGCCGAAGCCGCCCTCGTATTCCGAGACCAGCTTGTAGCCCAAGGGGGCGAGGGCTTTGGCGTAGAAGCTCTGGGAGCGGGCCGCGTCGGTGACGCTCAGGGAAACATGATCCAGCATGGTCATCTCCGGATGTGTGGGGAGCGCCATTGGACCCCGGGCGCGGTGCGGCCCGCTGTCATGAAGCTGCACGTGCAAGGATCTGACAGTCGCTCAGGACCCGGCGGGGCTAGACTATCCGCATGGGATTACAGCACCAGAACCTCTATGCAAGCCCCTTGGTCACGGTCGACGACGTGGTCTGCACCGAGGGCTGCGGCGATGGCCGCCACGAGGAGCATTGCCCGGTGGCAAGCATCGCCCTGGTGCGCAGCGGCACCTTCGTGCGGCGCGACCGCCTGGGGAAGCACGTGGCCGACGCCACCCGCGTGGTGTTCTTCGATCCCACCGAGACTTACATGGTGGACCACCCGCTGCCGGGAGGCGACCGCTGCACCTCGCTGGTGTTCGCACCCAAGGTGCTGCGCGAAGCCGTGCGCCATGCTCGCGGCGAACCCGAACGTTATTTCGACAAGTCCACCCTTCAGGGCAGCAGCGAACTGCACCTCCTGCATCGCGAACTGCTGCTTGCTGCCCGGTTGGGCGACGGCGTGATGGTGGAGGAGACCGCGCTCGCGGTGTTGCGCCTATGCACCGAAGGGGAGATCGTCCCGCGTTTGAAGGCTGTTGCCGCGCGCCGTGCCGCGACGCTCGCCGATCAGGCACAACTCCTGGTGGCGGAGAGATTCACGGGCAAGGTGACGCTGGAAGATATCGCCGCTGAGCTGAAGATCTCGCCGTTCCGCCTGTGCCGGGCTTTCCGCCAGGCGACGGGCGGCAGCCTGCATCAGCACCTCACGCGCCTGCGGCTGGTCACCGCGCTGGAACGCCTGCCGGATTATCGCGACTGCCTCACGGACCTGGCACTGGACCTGGGTTTCAGCAGCCACAGCCACTTCACCCACGCCTTCCGCGGCTACTTCGGCCGCGCACCCTCCGAGCTTGCGCGCGGCCCTGCTCTTTGATCGGTCAGTCAGCCGCTGAATACGATCTCAAGGTGGAGGCGCAGTAACTTCTACCCTACGTCACGCTGTGCAGCGCCACTCTATTGCGGCCGGCGCGTTTGGCGGCGTACAGCGCCGCGTCCGCCGCCGCCACCAGCTCCGAGTGCGGCCGCCCCCGGCTCGCCACCAGCGATGCGACGCCGAGGCTCAAGGTCACGTGTGCCGATACCGGCGAGTTGCCGTGGGCGAGGCGCAAGGCTTCCACCCGCGTGCGCAGGGATTCCGCGTAACTCTGCGCCTGCTCCGAGTCCAAGTCCGGCAGTATCAGCGCGAACTCCTCACCGCCGTAGCGCGCCACGAAGTCTGCCGGCCGCATCAGGCCGTCCGCCAGCGCCTGGGCCACGAGTTTCAGGCACTCGTCGCCGCGCAGGTGGCCGTGGGTGTCGTTGAGCGCCTTGAAGTGGTCCAGGTCGGCCAGCATCAAGGTCAGCGGCCGGCCGGTGCGTTGCGCCCAACGCCACTCGTGGGCCAGCACTTCGTCCAGGCGTCGCCGGTTCGGCACGCCGGTGAGCGCGTCGTAGGAGGAGATGCGGTGCAGTTCCAGGTTCGCGCGCTTCAGCTTTTCGTTGGCCTCCGCCAATTCGCGGTTGACGATGGCGATGTGGATCGCGCCGGCCACCTGGTCCGCCACCGCCCGGCACAGGCTTTGCACCTGGGGCGTGAAGCTGTCGCGTACTGCGCTCTCCAGGTTGAGCACGCCCAGGGTACGTCCGTGATAGCGGATCGGCACCACGTATTCGGCGCGGATGTCCGGGTGGCCGGCCACGTAGTCCGAATCGCCGCTGTCGGCATACACCAGTTGCGGTTCGCCCAGGCGCGCGCAGCGGCCGCATATGCCCACGCTGGTGAGCCACTCCTCGCCGCCGGGTATGCCGAGGGCGATGTCCCCCGACATGGTCTCGATGACGAACTTGCGGCCGCTGTCGTCCAGCACCAGCACGCTGGCCGCAGCCACGCCCAGTTCCGCCGCCAGGTAGTCGGTGACCTGGCGCAGCAGCGTGTGCAGGTCATCGCTCTGGGTGGCGAGGCGCGACAGGCGGTTGAGGATCTCCATCCCCCGGGTGTGCTCGCGCAGTGACGCATCCAGGCGCGTGCCCTCGATGGCGCCGGCCACCTGCTCGGCGATGCTGGTGAACACCTGGCGCGCATGCGGGGTGAGACCGGCCGGACTCGGGCTCTCCAGGTTGAGCACGCCCAGGCTGCGGCCGCGATGCCGGATCGGCACCGCGAATTCGGCGCGCATCCCCGGCAGGCGCGGCAGGTAGTCGGGCTCCGCCGCCACATCTTCCACGTACAGCGCCTCGCCGCTGCGTATGCAGCGTCCGCAGATGCCGGCCTCGACGCTCCATTCGCCCGGCGGCGCCGCACGCGGCGCACCCTCGGCGAACACCTCCAGCAGGAAATGGCTGGCCTGATCATCCAACAGCAGGATGCTGGGCACGCAGGCGGGGAAGTGGGCGCCGATGTAGTCGACGATCTGCTGCAGCAGTTCCTGCTGGCCCAAGGGTTCGAGCGCGATGCGCGACACCTCGCTCATCACCTCGTTCAGCACCGCGTGCTCCAGGAGCGCCTCATAGACACGCGCGTTGTCGATGGCGCCTGCCACCTGGTCCGCCACGGTCTCCAGCAGCTGCAGTTGGTCGCAGAATTCGCCGGAACGGGTGCTCTCCACGTTGAGCACGGCGATCACCTCGCCGCGATGGCGGACCGGTACGCACACCTGGGCGCGCACGCCGGGCGTGGTCTCCACGTAGTGCCCGACCCCGCGCACCTCGTCGTACAGCGCCGGCTTGCCGCTCGCGGCGACCTCGCCCACCACGCCGATGTGCAGCGGGCGGGTGAAACCGGGCGTGATCTCGGTGGGGATCTCGGAGCGCACCGCCTCGCAGACGAAGCGCTGGCGCGACTTGTCCACCGAGGCGAAGGCGATGAACTCCCAGCCGAAGTGCCGGTGCAGCGCCTCGGTGACGCGGCTCAGCATGGGGCGCAGTTCCAGGTCGCCGCTCGCGATGCGGGCGATCTCGTTCATCACCCCCAGGTAGCGTTCCCCGGATCGAGTGTCTGTGGCCATAGTGCTGTTTCCCAGCCGGCAATCTTACCCCGGCGCCTGCGGCCCAGCCGTTGCTAGAATGAGCCCATGACCGCCGCCCTGATCCTCGAATCCACCCTCACCTGTCCCGTCTGCGGGCAGCAGGAGCGGGAGACCATGGCCACGGACTCCTGCCAATACCTGTATGAGTGTTCGGCCTGCCATGCGCTGCATAAGCCAAAGCAGGGCGACTGCTGCGTGTTCTGTTCCTACGGGTCGGTGCCTTGTCCGCCGATCCAGCAGGAAAGGGCAGGGAACGGCAAGCCGGAGTGCTGCCGCTAGGATCTCAGGGTTTGACGGCCAGCAACGGTGTCACCGCTTTCTCGAGATTGGCCGCGGTGACGGGCGTACCCGCGGGCCAGAGCCGCGCGCGGATCACGCCTTGCGTGTCGATCACGTAGGTCATGGGCAGCACCCGCGGTTGATGGAAGTCATTGCTGGGCGCTGTCTCGGCCATCAGCGCCGGGTAGTGGAAGGCGGCCATCACCTTGCGCACTTCGTCCACGTCCTTTGGGTCATCCTCATCCAGGCCCACCACCACCACGCCGCGCGTCGCATATTGCTTGGCGAAGCTGTCCAGTGCCGGCATCTCGGCGCGGCAGGGCTCGCACCAGGTGGCCCACAGGTTCAGCACCACCACCTTGCCCTTGAGCGCGGCCAGATCGAAAGCCTTGCCGTCCAGCGCCGCGCCTTTCAGCGCCGGTGCGGCGTCGCCCGCGTCCAGGGCGGCGGAGGCGGCCGGCAGCCACAGCATCGCAAGGCAGAGGAATAGCGCGCGCATGTTCAGAAACTATAGGACAGGATGAGCTTGTACGCCCGAGGGGCAACCAGCTGGTTGCCGTTCACGTCCTGGTAGACCGGGAACTCCACGTCGGCATAGAACTTCATGCGGCCGGTATCCAGTTCCAGTCCCGGCGCCGCGAGGAAACGCAGGTAGCCGCTGTCTGGCGGATCGGCGTTCACTCCCGTGTCGTGCAGACGGTCGGACATCAGCAACTGCAGCACCGGCGCCAGGGTGGTGGCGCGACCGAACTGCCAGCCGCTGTAATAGGCGCCCGCCGCAGCGTCCAATTCGTTGCCCGGACGATAGCCATCCTTGGAATTGAAAGCGCGATCGTAGTGGGCCTGCGCGAAACCGCTCCAGGTGTTGTCCGCATTGAGACTCATCTGGTGATAGAGGCCCAGCAGCAGATTGGTGGTGCCGGTGCCGATGGAGGTGTCGCGATCCAGGCCCGGATAGGTGTAGTCACCCGTGGCGAGCTTCAAGCCGAAGGACAGACCCGTGGACATGTCATCCGAGAGTCCGGTGTACATGCCCATCACGCGGATATCGCCCAGCGCGTCATGGTGGAAGCTCTGCAGGCTGCCGCCGTCCTCGGTGATGAACAGCCGGTCGGTATAGGGCACTTCCAGGTTGACGCCCCAATCGCGGTTGAACATATATTGCAGGCCCGCGGTATAGAAGTCCGAGCGGATGTTCTTGTCGTCGTTGTCCGCCGCCGGCGCCGAGGAGGTACCGCTCCAGTTCTGGGTCTGGTTCAGCAAGTCATATTCCAGGAAGGCCGTGCCGCCTGTGCCGTTGGGCAGGAGCGAACTCGTGCCCACGGCGAAGACACCGCAACCGCAGGCACAGGCCTGGGCTTGGGCGGTGGTGAGCAAAGACAGGATGACGGCACAGATCAGGGGTGCGAGGCGGCGCATCGGGAGCCTTCTATTGAGTGCGGACTATAGTGGAATCGGCAAGCCGTATAAACCCCGGCGCGCTATGCTTGGGGTCGCTATGCCCCTAAGGAGACCGTCATGCACCGTATTTTGTTCCTCTGCCTGGCACTGGGTCTCACATCCGCCGCGATCGCAGCCGACCAATCGGTTTCGTCGACGCCGGCTGCCTCCGGTCTCGATGCGCTCAGCGCCTACGCCGGCAGCTGGCGCACCGAGATCCACTATCTCGATACGCCTTACAGCCAGAAGCGCGACACCACCTATGAGCTGCGCAACGACTGCTGGCGCAGTGCCGGCTTCTACGCCTGCGACCAATTCGTGGGCGGCGGATCCAAGGCGCTGGTGATCTACACCTACGACGCCGCGCACGGCTATTCCAGTTATCCGATCCCCGTGGGTGCCGAGGAGGTGCATGTCGGGCATCTCGATATCCAGGGCAAGGTCTGGACCTTCCCTTGGAAGACCGTCAAGGATGGCAAGACCACTTATTTCCACGTCACCAACACCTGGGATTCGCCGGACAGCATCGAGTTCCGCCAGGAATATTCCACCGACGGGCAGCAGTGGCTGCTCATGGCCCAGGGCCATGAGACCCGCATCAAGTAGCCGAGCAGCCGGCCGTGAAAAACGCTAATCTGGACGGGTCCGGCGTCCTCGGCCGGCATCGGGGAGTGACCATGAAGAAGTTCATCCTGTCGGCGGCGGCGCTGCTCGCCTCATCCCTCGCGCTCGGTGCGGACGCGCCTTCGTCCAGCCCCCTGGATCGGCTCAATGTATTCGCCGGCACCTGGAAGAGCGACACCCAGAATTTCGAGACGCCTTACAGCCATGAGAGCAGCGGCTCCTACACGCTGGTGAACCAGTGCTGGAAGGCCGGCGCCTTCTTCGTCTGCAACCAGTCGGTGGACGGCGCATCCCGCAGCATGCTGGTGTTCAGCTTCAAGGGCGGCGACACCTATAGCGAAGTCGCGGTCACCGCCGAGACTGGCGCCGGCTCCAACGGCACCCTGCTGGTGGACGGCGGCGTGTGGACCTTCCCCGGCCAGTTCCACAAGCTCGGCCAGGTCATCTACGTGCGTACCGTCAACATCTACAGCGGCAATGACAGCCTGGATTACCGCGAAGAGTTTTCCACCGATCAGCAGAACTGGACTCTTATGGCCAAGGGCCACGAGTCCCGCGTTAAAAACTGATCTTTTGCCGTCTGGCTTTGTTGAAGCCACCCTCGCAGTGCTCACGTACCATCGGAGTACGCTGCGCCTGCTCGGGCGTCTTCGCCTCGCCAGCCGCCAAAATCTCTAGTTTTTAACGGAGCGAGCGACGCCGGTCCGCTCAGTTTCGTTTCATGTTCTGGAACAGATTCACTGCGAACACCAGCAGTGACGCCAGTATCCCCAGGGATCCCACGATCATCACCGCCTGCATCTCCGGATGTCCGGCGAACATGAAGATCAGCCCCGCGATCAGGATCGGGAATAGGATCTGGAAGGACCAGAAGTGCACCACCCCGAGGCGGCTGCCGCCGGCTCGCGGGAAACGTTCATAGATCAGACCCGAGAGCGCCATGGTAGCCCAGCCCAAGAGGTTGATGTGCGCATGCACCGGTGCGTACTGCAGTTTCTCCGTCGCGCCCATGCCGATGCCGAAGGCCACGCCGACGATGAGATAGATGACGGCGAGTAGTATCCACAGGCGCGCATATCGCGTGCCGCGTGCTTCGGTGTTTTCCATTGATCACCCTTGATTGTTGTGTACGCCTGGGACGATAGGCGGATGGGGTGTACAACACAATGCCTGCTAAAAGTCTTTCTCAAGAAGCAGCCACGTGTGGTGACCGCCGACGAAGTATCCATTCAGGGTGAATACTTCCGGGTTCGCATTGGTCCAGGTGTGGGCGAGGGTCAGGCTCATGCCGCCGTCGAAGACATAGGTTAGAGCCAGCTTGTAGTCCGTGTAGGAACTGCGGGAGTTCGGCAGACCGGTCTGGGAGTTGGTGCCCCGCCGTTGTGAGCGGCCGAGATGTTCGGTGAAGCTGAAAGGCCCGCCCAGGAACTGGGAACCATTGAGATCCAGGTACATGCTGCCCTTGGAGTCAGGGGTCGCGAAGGCGTCGGTGATGGAATAGTTCAGCCGCGCGCTATAGCTCTTCCAGGCGATGTAGCCGAAGGCCTCGGTGGTATTGGGTTCGTCCGTCGGCGGATTCTGCTGCACGTAGTTGCCGGGGAACTGCAGGCGCAGCAGGCCGACCTTGGTTACCACGTCCGGGCCGAAGTGCTGGCGCCAGCCGCCCCAGAAATCGATCTCGACCCCCACGCTGTCGCCGGGGTACACCTGGTCCACCCAGTTGATGCTGTTGCCGTCGATACCGGCGTAGAGGCCGTCGTCGGAGTTGTAGTCCAGTTCGCCTTCCACGGAGGGATTCCCCAAGCTCTGGGCGAGCCCGCGACCCACGTAGTTGGTCATGAACTGCACGTTGCCCGTCACCGCCGGTGCCGCAGGCTGATCATCGCCGCGCGCGGCTCCACCCAGCAGCACCCCGCAGCCCAGCGCCGCCATCATCCATACACGTCGCATGTCTTCACCCCTTAGCCCTTGATGCTCAGACCTTACCCGCGAATCAGGGCGACTTCAGCCCTGATACCCGGCCCCATACCGGCGGCAATCCTTGCATCCTTTGGCCTAGCCAGTAAGGGCCAGATACTCCGCTCCCGCCTGGGCCAGAATTCATTGCTATCGTCCGCTAATGTCAGCTATTGGGGCTATCAGATACTTGCCGTTTTCGGGTGAGCAGCGCCAGCTGCGAACGACCGTGCAGGGAGCGCACGGGCGGGCCGGCCGGCGAAGCAGGATGCGAAGAAGCCGGGGAGGTGGCGTAGCCACCCCGCGGTTTCGGTTTTCAGCTCCTTCGCTCGCTTCGGTTAATATCCCCTTAGGGACTATCAAATACTTGCCATTTTCGGCTGTGTACCTGCGGGGAGGGGAAGCCATGCGTATCGCATTCGTCGTCATGGTGCTGTGGACTTCTTCCGTCCTGGCTGACACGCCCACGGCCACCGGTCTCGATCGGCTCGCGGCGATCCTGCCCGGTACCTGGACCACCCAGGGCCAGACCTTCGACTCGGCCATCAGCAAGGCGGGTGCCCAGCACTACGTGACGGTGCGGGATTGCTGGCGCGAGACCACCTCTTATAAGTGCGTCTCGGTGGTGAACGGCACGCTCCAGCTCTACGACATCTTCAGCTGGGACGCGACCGCCGCCGTCTATCACCAGACGCGCATCACACCCCAGGGCAAGCAGCCGGACTTCGCCATCAGCGTGAAGGCTGACACCTGGAGCTTCGATCAGGACGTCGCGCGCGCCGATGGCAGCGTGGTGCATTACCGGGTCGTTAGGGTGTTCACCTCTCCCGGCATCTCAGCCTACGAATACACATATTCCACCGACGGCAAGACCTGGAGCGAGGTGGCGAAGGGAAGTGAATCGCGTGTGGTCTCAGACCGATAAGTGTCGTAGTGGCCGATTTCCCGTGAAATCCATCACACAATAACCCCGTTTTACTTTTTCTTTCCCGTTTCTTTAGAAGACCGTTACCCGACCCCGGTATAAAAACAGGGTCGATAAGGTAGTTCCCTGCCGGGTAATACTTGCAGGGTTCCACCTCAACCATCCCCGGGTGAATACCCGCATGGTTGCGGAATTCACCCGAAGCCCAAGTCTTCGCTGTTGACGTCCCGCCTATCGGCAACTGCCCGCAAGGGCCCTTGAGCCGAAGGAGGCGAAGTGATGATCAAAGTGAAGAACCCCACGTTTTGGCAGACGATCCTGCAACTGTCCACCGCAGCAGCCATGTCGCTGGCGGCCCTAAGCGCCCACGCTGCAACTGCCACCGCGAGCGCGGCTCCAGGCGGCTTCATGGAGAACGACACGGCCCCCGTGGCCCGCGCGGCGCTGACCGCCTCGAAGATCTCCGGCTTCCTCCCCGATCGCGGCAGCTTCACCTTCCCCGCGCCCTACAAGACCCAAGGCGTGCGCGTCACCACCTCCAGCGATTGTGGCGGCCAGGATTGCCTGGACATGACCTACAACTACTGGAAGAACATGAGCAATAGCGCCGGCAGCGACACGATGTACGTGTTCGTCGGCCTCGACAAGGCGCGCGGCGGGCAGGGCCCGACGCTCTTCAAGTACACCAAGTCCACCGGCGCGCTGCAGGAAGTCGGCCCGCTGTTCGCCGCTTCCAACTCCATGAGCGGGAAGAGCACCGAAGGCTGGTACTTCAGCTATGGCATGCCCACCAAGATCTACATGCAGTCCGGCTCCAAGCTCGAGCGTTACGACGTGCTCAAGCACAGCACCGAGACGGTGTTCGACTCCACCACCAAGTACCCGAACACGCTCATCGCCCAGACCAACTCCAGCAACGACGATGACGTGCACTCCGCCACCCTGGAGGCTGCCGGCAGCTATGCCAAGCAAGGTTGCATCGCCTATCAGTCGAGCACCAAGAAGTTCTGGTTCTTCGCCGCCACCAAGGGTTACGACGAGTGCCAGATCGACAAGAGCGGCCAGTACCTGGAAGTGAAGGAGAAGCAGCCGCAGGATACCTGCGCCAGTTGCGACGAGGACGACCTGATCATCGACCTCAAGACCGGCAAGCAGCAGGTGCTGCTGGACCAGGATGGCGCCGGCGGCCACTCCGACCTCGGCTACGGCTACATGGTGGCCTCCGACAACTGGAACACCGAGCCCAATGCCTGGCGCGTGTGGAAGCTTTCCGACCTCGTGAACGGCGACCTCGTGTATCACGGCGGCACCTGGGGCAACTTCTCGCCTTCACACGTGAGCTGGGACAACGCCAGTCCGGTCGACACCACGCCGCTCTCGCAGCAGTACGTGTGCGGCGGCGCCGCGGTGGCAGGCACCACTCCCGGTGATAACGACGTGCGTTGCTTCACCCTGGGGCAGACCGCCGCGGCCTCGCAGCAGAACCTGGTAGTGGCGCCGGTCATGACCGACCTCACCACCGCCGGTGGCGACGGTCCCTGCCCGAGCTGCACCGCCTATGGCCACGATCCCAAGGGCAACCTGGATCCCACCGGCCAGTACTTCTTCTGGGTCAGCAACATGGGCGGCAGCCGCATGGACGCCTTCATGGTGCGCATCCCGACTCAGGTGATGGGTATCGTCTCCACCGACAGCAGCGTGACCATCACCTCGCCCAGCAACGGTGCCAAGGTGAGCGGCGCGCTCAAGGTCACCGCCAGCGTGCCTGCGGATATGACCGTGGCCGGCGTCACCTTCGAGGTGGACGGCGGCTCCGCCACCACCGCCACCGACGCGCCCTATCAGGCCAGTTGGGCGGCCGGCGATATAGCCCAGGGGCTGCACACGCTCACCGCGGTCGCCACCGACACCAACGGCAAGACCTATAGCGCCGACCCGGTGAACATCACCGTGGACGCCAACGGCAACGTCAGCACCGCCGCATCCGGTGGTGGCGGGGGCGGTGGCTCCATGAGCTGCATCGGCCTCGTGTTGTTCGGCTTCATCGGCCTGTGGCGCAAGCTCACCCGCTCCCTGCGAGCCCAGGATGCCGCGGCCTGATCATCGGGGGAACGATCTGATGAAGACACATGGCCGGCGTCGCAAGCTGATCACCACGGGTCCAAAGCGGCGCGCCTGGGACCCGCGGGTCATGCCCCGCATCCCGCGCTTCCGCTGGAAGTCGCGCATCAAGTGCAGGCGCCGCTTCGTGTATGCGCGTGAGCCGGATGAGACCATCACCATGAGGCGCGCCATCTGCCGTTTATACCGAAGGGGGGTGGCGCTCTCACGCGGGAAAGTGGTGTGACCGAGCTACTGCGCTCGCCGTGGCGGTGTCTGTAGCAGGATGCGTACGTGCCGCGTAGCACAGGGATGTGCGGGAGCGGCGAGCGCGAGGACTCGCCGTTCTGGAACCATGAGCAAAGCAGCTGGGTGACTGCGTCACCTTCCCCGTTGCACATCCATGTGCAGCGGGCAGGCCTGGCCTGTGCTTTCCTGCACAGGCGTCCGCGGGCAGGTTTTTGCTCCTGCAAAACCTGCATTTCCGCCATCCTTGGCGGTCACAGCCGCGGACTCGCTCGTGACGCTTGTCGATGGTGAAAAGTTAAAAGTGACCTGATGTCACACAAGGTCCGCGACCCGCCGGTTCCACCAGTGCAGGCGGGTCAAGGAGGTCGAGGTCACGGCAGACAGATGCCCAATGAGCCTCGACGCAAAGCCCGGTATCCTCAATTGGCTACCGGGCTTTTTCTTTGCCCACGTATCCTGTGGTTATACTCAGGGAAAGCGGAGGGCTTGTGGGGAACAGCTACCAGCGGGGCTTCGTACGGTCATCGGTCATGGACCTGGCGTTCTTGTTCCTGATGATCCTCCTGGCCTGGGCTGTCTGGGCCGGCATCTCCAACCTCATTAGCGGCGACTTCGCCCTCACCCTGTTCATGGCTTGGCTCATCGCCCTCGCCAGTGCTGGCTGGCTCAGCCGCGACCAGTTGCGGGTACTGCGCATCCCGGCGGGACTGTTGGTGTTCCTCATTATGGCTGCGGTGTTGTTGCCGCTGTCGCTGTGGTCCAGCTCCAAGCTCGCGGTCGGGGCGGAAGCCGCGGTCGCGGCGGTGAGCGCCTGGTATTTGGGGGAACGCTGGTCCAAGGCGCTCGCGCCACGTGTCGCGGCCGGTGTGCCCTGGTATCTGGATCAGTCCATCAATCTGGTCGAGGATTTGTTTCGCTGGATCGGCGCCTGCGTGGTCGCTTGGGTCCTGGTGGGCCTGCTGCCGCTGCTCTTCGTGCTCGTCATGCCGCTGCAGTGGGTGCCCTGGGTAGCGATGGGCTGGGGCCTCGGGCTCCTGGTCTGGTATTGCTACAAGTTCCGCCCAAGTCGCGTGCGGTTTTTGAAGATACCGCTGGGGCTATGGGTGTTCGCGGTCGCGGCGCTGGTGCTGCAGTTGTTTGAAAAACAGATCATGGGATCGATGGAAGAAGGCTCTATCGGTCTTATCGCCTATGCGGCGTATGCCCCGGGTGCGTGCGCGTTGTTTGTGGAAATCATCGTCAGAGGCACACGCAAAGCGGCCTCATGATCCATCCGGCCGCTGCCCCCTGGATATCTTCGCCTGGACGAAACCCAAAAGCGCTGTGAGCGTGGCTCCTGTGGCATCGGCTGCAAAGCCCAGCTCTTCTGCCGGCTGGCCGAAACGGTTGACCCAGAAGGTGGGATAGCCGAAGGCAGCGGCGCCGGCCGCATCCCAACCGGCGAAGGCGACGAAGACCGCTTCTTGCTTCGAGACGCCGAAGACATCCACTCCCAGTCGGTAGGCGCGCGGATCCGGCTTGAAGGCGCCGGCCTGGTCGGTGCTCAACACGTGGTCGAATACACCGTCCAGTCCGCTACCGTGGATGTTGGCTTGCAACATCCCGGTGGTGAAGTTGGAAAGGAAGCCGAGCTTGAGACCCGCCTGCTTCATCCGGCGCAGGGCATCCGGTGCGTCCGGCCAGGGCTTGAGCTGGAGATAGGCGGCCATGAGCCTGTCTTCATCGGTCTGGCTCAAATCCAGTTTCAGGGTGTGGCAACCGAAGTGCAGCGCATCCCGCGTCACATCCCAGAAGTTCCGGTACTGATCCGATACCGTGCGCAGCCACGTGTACTCGAATTGTTTGGTGCGCCACAGCTCTGCCAGGACCTCACCCTGGGTGGGGAAGAGTTGCTTCACCAGCGTCGCCACTGGACGTGGATCGAACACCGGAAAGGCGTCGAATAGCACCACCCGCGGCCGTGAGGTCAGTGCAGCCTTGATCGTACCCGGCAGGGTGACGAGCGAGGCGAAGCCGAGGGTGGAGGTCAGGAACGAACGTCGGCCGATGTCCATGCATGAGTCCTAAGCCGTGGTTACAACTAGGACTGATGCGCGACTCGAAATATTTCAGCCTTGAGCGGGCATGCTCCTGCGGGATTCCAACCACTTCACTAAGGGTTCCCACTGCTCCCAATCCGGTTCTGCCAGATACGGCGGTAACTCATGGATGCCGAGGCCGCGGGAATACGCCCTTATGTAGTTCTGTGCATCGCGCAGTTTGGCGATGAAGGGCACCTTCAAGCCTTCCAGGAATTGTTCCAGTTCCTGGAACACCAGCAGGTTTTCACGCACCCGGTTTGCCACCACTGCGATCTTCACCTCGCGGCGTTCCACCTTGCCCACTTCTTTCAGTTCATGGATGAACTTGGCGGCAGCGCCGATGTCGATGGGCGAGGGCAGCACCGGCACCACGATGGTCTCCACGTGCTTCACCAGCCCCGTGAGTTCGGAGCCGTGTACCCGGGCCGGCGGGTCGATGACGAGGTAATCGGTATTGCGGGGCAGGTGCTTCAAGCCCTCCTTGCTCGCATCCACGCCGATGATGGGATCCCGGTCCGCCGGACGTTTGGCGAGCCAGTCCAGGCTTGAGGTCTGGGGGTCGTAATCCGCGAGCGCTACCGTGCCTTCCCAGTTATCGGCGAAGTAGGCGGCGATGGAAGTCGCGAGGGTGCTTTTCCCGCAACCGCCCTTGGCATTCATGACCATGATCGAGCGCATACCTGAATCCCCCGGTTTTTCGTGTCGTTTCCTGCGGACCAGTATATGACAGCTGTAACAATCGGTTTCCTGCGCTGCCGTATCATGACGGCCCTGTCATATACCCGCGCCAGGAGACGCCCCCATGTCGAAGCTGCAAAAAGAGACCCACGTATATATCCCCTGTCCCGCCTGCGGCAAGACCGAGCGGGTGAAGCTCAAGTGGGCGCAAAAGCATAAGACCCTGAGGTGCAGCAAGTGCAAGGAGACGGTGAACCTGCGCGCGAACCCGGCCATGAGCCTGATCGCCCGCACCGCCGACGTGCTCACCACCTTCGAGATGACTCTGGATGCCCTGCATGCGGAGGCCAAGCGACTGGCGAAGTCGGCCAAAACCAAGAAGAAGAGCAAGTCGAAGAAGGGTGCCAAGAAGAAGACCAAGAAGGCCGCAGCCAAGAAGCACGCCGCGAAGAAGAAGCCGGCACCCGTAGCACCGCTGTCGCCGTCGTTGAGTGGGGGCCCGGTCTAAACCTCTCCCTCTCCCCAAAAAAAGCCCCGGGTTTGGAACCCGGGGCAATCGGGGGAACAGCGCGCGCAGGATGCACCATGCATGTTGCAGCGCAGTTCTCGTTCGTTGAAGGTTTAGTGGCAATTCATCGTTTTGACCCAGCGACCTTCTGGGTCGAAGCCGGAGCATGCTCCGGCTTCGGTGTATATCCGTCGCTCAGCGTCTTAAGGAAGGCGATGATGTCGTCCATCTCCGCCGGGCTAAGCGCCGGCGCATCCCCCGGATGCCGATCGAAGGGCGCATCCGTCTTGTCCACGTTCACCCGATAGTTTTCCGGCAGGTCGTCATAGGCGACGGTCCGGCCGTCCGCATCCCGTGGGTAGAAACGTGCTGGATCCAGATCGCGGTTCACGTACCAGTCCAGCACCTCGTGCAGCGAGTGGAACACGCCGTTGTGGAAGAACACAGGGCGCATAGCCGCATTGCGCAGGCTCGGGGTCAGGAACATGCCGCAGTACTGCGTCTGTCCCTGCATGTCCGTGCGCGCGGGGCCGCACACGCCCAGATCGAAATATGCCGGATCCCGGTTGGCTGGTATCGCCGCGTTGCGCGGCGCCCCGAGCGCCTCGTATTGGAAATCGGTGAACAGCGGCGGCAGCCGGTCCCGTGTCGGGCGATCCAGGTGACAGGCGGCGCAGTTGCCGCGCTTGGGGTCGTTGAAGGCCTGGTAGCCTTTTAGCTCGGCGGGTGTGAAGTGCGCGCGCCCTGCGAGCCAGGCATCGAACTTACTGCTGAACGGGTGGAAGCTCTGATCCTCCTCCTCGTAGCGTGCGATCGCGAACATCGCCTCTGATACCGCCATGTCCGGTTTGCGGAAGATGCCTGCGCCGAACAGCCGACGAAAACCCTCCGCGTAGTCCGCGCCCTGCAGTTTGGCGGCGAAGGTTGTTGTGTCACCCGCATCCATCTCGATGGGATTGAACATGGGGCCGTCCGCCTGCTGCTGCAGCGTGTCCACGCGTCCGTCCCAGAAGAGACCGCCCTGCGGCACCAGGTTGGCGGCGGCCACCTGCGGCGTGTCCGCGCTCTTCAGCGCGCGCAACCGCCCCGCGGCGCGGCTCGCCTGCTGCGTGAGGGTCGGCTTCTGATCGTTGTCGCCGGAGGCATCGGGGCCGATGCTGAATGGAGGCTGGCGGTAGAGATAGCGCAAGGAAGGCACGGCGCGCAGACCCGGCGTGTTCAGGTCCGGGCCTCCCAGCATGACTGCGTCCGCGCCGGGAGGGCCATAGGCACGCTCAGGATCGTGGCAGCCGGCGCAGGACATGCGCCCCGAGCCCGACAGCCGCGGATCGTGGAACAGCTTGCGCCCCAGTTCCGCCATGGCCGAGAGCGGCCGCTGCGGTGGATGGATGAGCGCCACGGGATCGCGGTTCAGCTCCTGGGTATCCGGCACCGGGCCAGACGCCGCACCCGCGCCGGACCACAGCACCGCACATAGCATGCCCACGGCCAAGACCGGGTCCGAACCTGTTTTCGACAGTGATGGCATGCGCTGCGTCCGCTCAAAAAAGGCGATACGCATCCCCTTCCGGGGATGCGTATCGGGATTCCCTGCGACCCGTCCTTGGGTCGCTGTGAGTCAGTTCAGAAATTTAATCTGGTTGTACAGCGGCTCGCCCGTCGACTGATCGAGGAACAAGGGGTGCATGTCAGGCGCGGAGCGGAAGTCGAACATGTCCATGATGCCGCCGGCGGTGGCATCGAAGGAGCCGCCGCCCAGACGTTCGCCGCGCAGCCAGTTATCCTCGATGAACTTCACCACCGAAGCCTGCGTGGTGCGGGTGTGACTGACGAAGTTCTTCCTGGCCCAGGGCGAGATCACCAGGAAGGGCAGTCGTACGCCCGGACCGCAACGGCCGTTGACTGGCAGGCCGCTGATTCCATCGGGGGCCGTGCCTGTGCCGCAGGTGCCGGCACCGTTCACCTGATCGGCGGTGGGGTCGAACGAGGCGCTGGTGGGCGCCGCGTAGGCATGGTCATACCAGCCGTCGGAATCGTCGTAGGCGACGATCACGGCGGTGTCGTGCCAGCTGGCCAGGAGTTGCAGGTGGTTGATTACATTCACCACGAACTGCTGCTCATCCAGCGGATCGGAGTAACCCGCGTGGCCATCCTGGTAGGCGGGAGCCTTGAGGTAGGACACCGCGGGCAGGTTGCCCGTATCGGCCGCGGCGAAGAAGTCATCGATGTCGTACTCGTGGTTGGCCGGCTCCGGAGTGCTGCCGTTGCTCTCGAAGCTGTGGCCGATGGCGGCCGCTGAACTGGGGCGGGCGTGGGTCGGGTTGGAGGTGGAAGTGAAGTACTGGAACCAGGCGTGGTGGGCCACGTAATCGTTCACCGTCTGGTTGACCGTGGCCGAGTAAGTGCTGCGGGTGCAGCCGGTGGTGTTGTTGGTGTTTTTCGCCGTCAGGTCGAAGCCGCCCATGAAGCTGCCCCAGGTGATGCTGCCGCTGTTGAGCAGGTCACCGATGTTCTTGGCCTGCAGCAGCCCTTGGTCAGTGACGCTGGAGCAGATATCGGAACCCGGGTCCACGTCACCGATCAGGGTCTTTCCGCCTTGTCCGTCGGCGACGTAGTAGGAGCTCCTGGAACTCGCCAGCAACTGCAAGCCGTTGGTCTGACCGGACACCGCTTCCAGCGCGCCGGGGGTCGAGGGTCCGTAGGTGTCGCTGTAGGAATTGTCGTTCATGGCGAAGTTCTGGGCATAGGTCCACAGCGCGGTCACGGTGTTGCCGTCGTAATAACCCATCACCTGGCCCTTGGTGCCGAAGGCGCCGGCCCCGCCAGCCAAGCCCTTGCCCGTGTCGAGCGGGAAGAGATCGTTCATTCCGGCGTCGTACGCCTTTTGCTCGCTCGTATAGGCGTGGCTTTGGTCGGCCGTG
>DATBAJ010000003.1:0-2961 GCA_036271575.1 Gammaproteobacteria bacterium | reverse complement strand
GCCGCGAAGAAAGACACAGCCCGCGCAGGGAATCCCGGCAGAACGATAGCCGTCGCTCCTTTCCCTGCTCTGCTTCCCTTCTCAGAGGGGTTCGCGGCTTGGCCGAATCGCCTCTCATAAATGGCAGATGCGCCGTCTTGTCCGCGTGGCTTGCTGCGATCTACGCTGCATTGCAATCGAAAAGCAAGTCCTTCCAAGAGGCTCGATAGAAGAGGCCTCATCCTTCCGGCTCCGTTCAGGTAGCTCGACAGTTATCTATTCCGTTCTCGCAATTTGAGTGAGACGCGATTGAGCGTTCACGCGCGCGCGCCTGCCTGCCAGCCCGATGAAACGGGCAGGCTGACCTATTCACCGAAACGAGTTTTGCGAAAGGAAGCACAATCATGTCCGCATTCCAAATTTTGTCCGGAAGCATCCGCAGCACGATCCGCCGGTCTCCCCTGACTTTCCTGCGTGTCGCCGTACTGAGCAGTCTGACTGCGGTCTCGCCGCTCTTTGCCCAGAGCCATACGATGAGCAACGATTCCGCGCGTGTCCCAGCGAGGCTGACTCAGATCGTGCAGCAGTCAACCAAGAAATACCTCAATGTCAATAAGGCCCGGTCCGCCGGATACGCGCCGTTTCTGGGCTGCGTCACCGGCCCAGATCAAGGGGCGATGGGCATCCACTACGTGAATGGCGCATTGCTGAACGGCGAGCTGAATGCCGATCAGCCGCAGGCCCTCATCTACGAGCCCGAGGGGAATCTCCTGCGGCTGGTGGGCGTCGAATTCATCGTGGACGCCGCAACGTGGCTGAAGAATCACAACGGGACACCGCCGGTGCTGGAAGGTCAGGTCTTGCAGTTGGTGCCCGCCCCGAACCGGTTTAACCTGCCCACATTCTTTGAAATCCACGTCTGGGCGTGGCGTAACAATCCGAATGGCGCGTTTGTCGACTGGAACACGCGCGTGACCTGTGAGCACGAGGGCCAGTAAGAGAAAGCGAAAAGAGGACCGTCTACGTTGACGGTCCCCTTTTTTTGCTCTGCGCTAGTAGCGGTAGGGGTAGTAGTAGCCCGGGGGCGGCGGTGGCGGCGGGTAGCCGTAGGGATACGGCGGACGGGGCGGACGCGGCGGACGGCGCGGCGTGACCGATGCCTGGAGCTGCTGCACCTCGGAGAGGCTGATGGGACTGACGGTGAGCGGCGCCTTCAGATGGAAGGTGAGCAGCGTCTCCGGCGGCATGATGGAGCGGGGGCCGGCTGTGGCTGCGGATGCACCCAACCCTGCACCACCGCCGATCAAGGCGCCGATGCCCGCACCGGCTCCGCCGCCTGCGACCCCACCGATGAGGGCGCCGATGGCAGCGCCGCCTACGGTATTCGCGGCGGTGTAGCCACCCTTGCCCCGGGTATCCGTGGCGAAGGTGTCGGTCGCAACGGGATAGTTCTGGCCACCGATGGTGAGCGAGGTGACCTGGAGAGCGAAACCAGCATCGCCACGGAGGGCACCGGGCTTCTTGACGCCGATGACGGTTCCCTGCAGGATCGCGCCGCGCGGGACCACCAGATACTGTCCTTGATAGATGTCCTGCGCCAGGGTCATTTGGAAGTTTTCGCCACCTTTCAGACGGCGGCTATCGAGCGGCTCGGAGGTGCGGACGCTAAACAGGGTGCCGGGCGGGATGGTGAGCGGCGTGGAAGCGAGGTGCGGTGCAGCATAGCCGTGATTCTGTCCGGCATAAGGCTGCTGGTTATAGCCTTGCTGCTGTCCATAACCCTGCTGCTGCGGCGGCGGGTAGCCCTGCTGCGGATATTGGCCGTTGGGATTGCCGTAGGCGGGGTGTTGCGGAGGTGCCGGCTCCTGCCCGGGGTCTTGATCAGCTGGCTGGCTGGCCTGCTGATTTTCCTGTGGCTGTGACGGAATCTGGCCGTTCTGCACGTCGGGAGGCGGACCTGCCTGACCCCACTGGCCGGAGGCGCCGGGTTTGGGCTGTTGCTGCGGCGTGTAGGGGGCCTGCTGCTGATTGGGATCGGTGGACTGTGCCTGCTGCACGTCCTGATCCCCGGGATCACCGGGGTCGGCCTGGGTATTATTCTGGGCGCCGCCGGTGACGGTGACGTTGTTCACGACAGACTGGACACCATCCACCGTGGCAGCAACCACTTGAGCCTGACTCTTTGCAGTGCTGGATGAAGCTGTGCCGGCCAGAGTCACGACGCCGTTCTTGGCGGTGGCGGTGATGTGCTCGCCGCTAAGGTCGGGATAGCTGGAGATCGCCTTGACGACATCGGTCTGAATGGAGAGATCGCTGCGGGCGGCATCCTGCTGTGCGTAGAGGGCTGGCGCTGCGGCCAGCGTCGCAGCACCGGTGAGACCAAGGCTCAATACGAAGGACAGACGGGCTGCAGCAGCGGGGGTCAGCCGGAAAGGTCCGGACCGGCGAGCTCGTGTGGAGGAATTCATAGGGTTGTACTCCCCTTTTCACTACTTATTTAGATGTTTCGATGTCCCTATTGGACGAGGGAAACATCCGTTCGATTGCACAAACCCGGAGGCGGCCGGATAGTTGCGCCGCCCCGGTGCTGCACCAGACAACTCTGCCCGGAATTAAAGCTCCGGGCAGGTGCGGTTCGCAATAGCGCCTTTCTACTAGTTACCTGTTCTCTTTGAGCCGAGCACCCTATTTCCCGCTCCGAAATTTCCGGATCAGGTTGGTGGTCGAGCTGTCGTGGGCGAGTTTCGGTTCGGTCGGACTGGCGAGCTCGCCGATGATCTTCTGCGCCAGAACCTTGCCGAGCTCCACACCCCACTGATCGAAGGAGTCGATATTCCAGACGGTGCCCTGGGTGAAGACGGAGTGCTCGTAGAGCGCGACCAGCTTTCCGAGCATCTCCGGCGTGAGGTGGTCGGCGAGGATGACGTTGGAGGGGCGGTTGCCCTCAAAGACACGGTGCGGGACGAGCCAGTCCGCGGTGCC
>DATBAJ010000002.1:0-6279 GCA_036271575.1 Gammaproteobacteria bacterium | reverse complement strand
GCGGCGCTGCTGGCGGCGGGCGAAGCCTGGTTCGCCGAGCGGGAGGTGAAGCGCGTGAACCTCACCACGGCCCTGCATCGGGATGCGGCCCATGGTTTCTACGAGAAGCGCGGCTACACATTCACTGGCAAGCGTTTTTCGAAGATTCTCTAGCCGGAGCTGCTGCGCTCGCTGGGGCGTCGTTGCACTTCGGACTCGCAGTCGGTCATGCACATAAGAGTGCACTCCCTCCTGCTCGCCTCGCGCGCCTAACCCGAGCTTTGCTCGCGACGCTCCGGCCTTCTTTGTCATATTGACGCGGCATCCTCAAACCCGGATGCTCCGGAAGCCCCATCCTGGGGTGAGGGGTAGTCCATGGCGAACACTTCCATGCAGGGCCGGACGTTCCTGGGCCATCCGCTGGGCCTGATGAATCTGTTCTTCACCGAGGCCTTCGAGCGCTTCAGCTACTACGGCCTGCGCGCGCTGCTGATCCTCTATCTCCTGGACGCGGTGACCAAGGGCCGCGGCGGACTCGGACTCACGGATCACGATGCCGCGGGCATCTACGCCTTGTACGTGGGCTTCGTCTATCTGCTGGCCCTGCCCGGCGGCTGGATCGCGGACCGGCTCATCGGCCAGCAGCAGGCGGTGTTCTACGGCGCCATCCTCATTGCCTGCGGCCAGTTCGCCCTGGCGGCCGGCGGCTTCTCCTGCGCGGTGCTGGGCCTGGTCCTGATCGTGCTGGGCACGGGCCTGCTCAAGCCCAACGTCAGCGTCATGGTCGGCCAGCTCTATCCGGAAGGCGGCGTACGCCGCGACGCGGGCTTCTCCATCTTCTATTCCGGCATCAACCTCGGCGCGTTCGTCGCGCCGCTGCCGGTCAGCTACGTGGCCGAGCGTTTCAACTGGCATTGGGGCTATCTGCTATGCGGCATCGTGATGCTGGGCGGCGCGTTCTGGTTCCGCTCCACCAAGCACTGGCTGGCGGGAGCGGGTGCAGCACCGAGCCTCAGCGGCGACACCAAGCGCGATGCCGCCATGCAGCGCCGCGGCTGGACTGCGGTGGCCGTGACCATGGTCGCGCTCGCCTTAGGAGGTCTCGCGCTCTTCCTCGGCTGGTTCCGCTTCGATGCCAATACCGTGGCGAGCTACACCGGGATAGGCATCCTCGGGGCGGCGATGCTGTTCTTCGCCTACATCCTGGTGTTCGGCGGGCTCACCACAGTCGAGAAGAAACGGGTGGTGGTGATCTTCCTCTTGTTCGCCGGTGCCGCCACCTTCTGGACCGGGTTCGAGCAGGCCGGTTCGTCGCTGAACATCTTCGGCGAGCGCTACACCGACCGGGACGTGCTGGGTTTCGTGTTCCCGGCCGGCTGGTTCCAGAGCGTGCAACCCTTCTTCATCATCACGCTCTCGCCCTTTCTGGGCTATCTCTGGATCAGGCTCGCCGCCAGGAACCTCAATCCCTCCACGCCGTTGAAGTTCGCCTTCGGCCTCATCCTGATGGCGATCGGCTTCTGGGTCATGGTGGGCGCGGCCCGCGTGGTGGCGCACGGCGCCCTGGCGCCGCCCTACTGGCTCATCGTCACTTACTTCTTCCACACCGTGGGCGAGCTGTGCCTGAGCCCGGTGGGCCTCTCCGCCGTCACCAAGCTCGCGCCGCCGCGTTACGTCAGCCAGATGATGGGCACCTTTTTCATGGGTCTGTCGCTGGGCAACGTGTTCGCCGGCCTCATGGGCGGCAAGCTGGATCCCAGCCAGCTCGGCCAGATGCCGGAAGTGTTCATGCAGGTCGTGTATCTCGGCGCGGGCGCGGGGCTATTGTTCGTGGTGTTCAGCCGGCCCATCCGCAAGCTGATAGGTGGTGCGGAATGAAAAGCGTCATCGCGCATGCCCCTATACTCGGCCTGCTGGCCTGTCTCAGTGCTTGCAGCATGCTGCAGGGTCACGAAGCGGGTGGCGTGTATACGTCTCCGGACGGAGAATTTTCGGTGATGGCGCCTCATATCGGGGCGGAGAAGATCGTCGATGGCTCGTTCGGCACCAACAATCGTTATGTGGACTTCAGCATGGATGGCTTCTGGATGGCGGCAGGACTCTATTCGGTCGAGTGGTACAAGCTCGACAAATCCTACGCGGATGAAGCTCATTTCGTCGAGGCGGCGAAGGATTCCCTTCCGAAGGAGGCTGCGCACGACTTCGGGGAATCCTTCAAGCCCGTGGAAACCGAGGTCACTCAGGTCAATGGTCATGCTGCTTTCCGGCTGGTGGCGGAGGGGATGCACGACAAGCTCGATGCCTATTGGGTGGCGACGGCCATCAATTTCGGCGATCGGGTGGCGTTAGTCGCGTTATTGGCCCCTAAGGACACGCCACAGCAGCGAGGACCGGCCAGCAGCAGCGAAGCTGTGTCATGGCATGATTACCCGGCCTTCATCCAGTCCATCATTCGACACTGAAAAAAAGCCCCCTGCAAAGGGGGCTTTCCATTTCTACGATCCTGCCTGAATCAGGACTTCGCCAGCTTCTCCAACCAGCGGTAGGTGAGGAATATCACCGCGACGAAGCCGATACCGGCGGCGAGCATGGTGGCGTTGATGCCCATGAACGCATAGTTCGCGGCATCGTCGCTCAGCACGCCGGCCGGGAAGGGGTTGCCGCTGAAGGCCACCCAGGCGGTGAAACCCACCGCCAGCACGCTCTCACCCACGATCAGGCCCGAGGCCAGCAGCGTACCGAGCTGCTTCATGCCTTCCGCCTTCGCCTTGGAGAGGCGATCGGCGCGCTTGTCGAATATCCAGCCCACCACCGCGCCCACCGTCACCATGAGCGTGGACACCGTCGGCAGGTAGATGCCGAGACCCACTGCCAGCGGCGGCAGACGGTACTTGCTGGTCTTCGACAAGACGTAGTCGATGAGGATGATCGCCACGCCGATACCGGCGCCCCAGCCCATGAGGATCCACTTGTCCACGTCGTTCTGGATCACCGCGGACGCCAGGGAGGAGATGAGACCCGCCTGGGGTGCCGGCAGCGCATGGGCTCCGGCGCCGGGGGCGCCGACGAAGCCATAGGCCTTGTTCACCAGGTCCAGCACCGGCGAGATCACCAGGGCACTCGCCACCACGCCGATCACCAGCGCCCACTGTTGTTTGTAAGGCGTCGCGTCCACCAGCTGACCGGTCTTCAGGTCCTGCAGGTTGTTGTTGGCGATGGCCGCCACGTTGAACACCACCGCCGTCACGAACAGTGAGTAGGCCACCAGCGCCTTGCCCATCTCCGGCGGCAGCGCGGATTTCACCGCCACCACCAGGAACAGCGCCGTGGTGGCCACCACCAGGATGCCGATGCCGGAGAGCGGACTGTTGGAGGCGCCGATCAATCCCGCCATGTAGCCGCACACGGTGGAGACCAGGAAGCCCACCACCACCACGATGAAGATGCCGCCGAGGGTCAGCAGCAGGGCGTGCTCCCCCAAGCCCGCGCTGGTGGCGAAGTTCCACAGCAGCCAGCAGATGGGCAGGATGCACAGC
The DNA here is from genome assembly GCA_036271575.1 of Gammaproteobacteria bacterium. Taxonomy (GTDB): domain Bacteria; phylum Pseudomonadota; class Gammaproteobacteria; order Natronospirales; family REEB76; genus DASUBN01. The sequence continues at coordinate 2,764 of DATBAJ010000002.1, read as the reverse complement.
ACCGAGACGATGCCGACTTGATCCACGGGGATGTCGAGTTCGGTCCGGGGCAGGGTGTCTCCCTTGCCGGTCTTGCGCGCCTTGGAAGAAGCCATGGCGCTCTTGAGGCCGCCGACCACCGGCTTCACCAGCTTGATGAGCGTCCAGATGGCGGACACGGCGATGGTGCCGGCGCCCACGAAGCGCACGTAGTGACTCCAGGTGCCGCCCGCGAGCGCCCCGGCGTCGCCGGCAGCCGGATGCAAGGCGCTGAAGTGGGGCACGCCCCACACCCAGCCGATGAGGGCGCCCACGAACATCGCCAGACCCACGGTGATGCCGACCAGGTGGCCGATGCCGAATAGCGCCAGCGAGAGCTGGAAGTCGAAACCCGACACCGGCGCCTGCTCGTCTTTGCCCAGGCGGAAGTTCGCCGCCACGTCGCCGAGGAAGAGGCGCATCTGCACGAACACCAGGAACGCCGCCGAGATCAGCGAACCCACCAGCACGGCCTTGAGACCCTTGCCGCCGGACTCCACCGAATCCTTGTCGGTCACGTCGCCTGAACCCACCTTGATCACTTCGGCGCAGGCGGTGCCTTCGGGATACGGCAGGTCCGACTCCGACACCAGCGCGCGGCGCAGGGGGATGGAGTACATCACGCCCAGGATGCCGCCGGTGGTGCAGATGGCCACGGACTCCCAGTAGGGAAAACCGGTCCACCAGCCGATCATGATGAAGCCGGGCAGCACGAAGATGATGGAGGAGAGCGTCCCCGCCGTGGAGGCGATGGTCTGGACGATGTTGTTCTCTTGGGGTGTCGGGTTGCCACCCAACCAACTGAACTTCCCCATCGAGCGCAGCAGCGCCATGGAGATCACCACCGCCGGGATGGAGGTGGAGAAGGTGAGGCCCGCTTTCAGGCCGAAGTACACGTTGGCCGCGGTGAATACGATCGTCAGTGCGATGCCGATGATGATGCCGCGGAGCGTGATCTCTTTCAGCGGCGCCATGGCGCCCTGGGCTGCCTTCTTGATCATGCGTATTCCCCTCCGGCGTGGTGCCGGGTTGCCGTGTAACATAACCCATCCCATTCCGGGTGTCTCTGTACATAAGCCCATGACCGGCGAAGCCCGCCAGCGCCTGCAGCTCATCGCCGCTTTCGCCATCGTCTACATAGTGTGGGGTTCCACCTATCTCGCCATCCGCATCGGTGTCGCCGATCTGCCGCCGGCGCTCTTGGCCGGTGCCCGCAACACATCAGCGGGTACGGCACTCATGTTGTTCGCCTGGTGGCGCACTGGCATGGCCCCCTGGCGCTCGCCGGACTGGAAGATTGCAGTGCCGGTGGGTCTCGCCATGATCGCGGTGGCCAACGGCTTCACCACCTGGGGCGAGGACTGGGTGCCGTCCAACCAGGCGGCGCTCATCTCCGTGTGTTCGGCCTTGTTCACAGCCTGGTTCGGCACCTTCGGCATGCGCGGTCATGCCTTGAGCCTGCGCGCCAAGACCGGGCTCGGTATCGGTTTCGTGGGCGCGGTGCTCTTGTTCGTGCCGGGGCACGCCTTAAGTTTCGAGCACCTGGGCGCGCAGCTGCTGATATTGATCAGCACCATGAGCTGGGCTGCCGGCGCCATGTGGGGACGGCACAAGGATCCACAGACGCCGCCGCTGATGCTTGCCTCCATGCAGATGCTCACTGGCGGCGTCGTCTTGCTCGTGTTCGGCTTCGCCACCGGTGAAGCGAGCCAGTGGCAGTGGACGTTCAAGGGCGTAGGCGCGGTGGTCTACCTCGCCGTGTTCGGCTCCTGTCTGTCCTACACTACCTATATATGGTTGGTGCGACGGGTGACGCCGGACAAGTTGAGCACCATCGCATACGTGAACCCGCTCGTTGCAGTGATACTCGGGTGGCTGGTGCTGGATGAGACTTTGAATGGATGGCAGGTGGCGGGGATGTTCGTGTTGTTATTTGGTGTGTTGCTCATCAATACCCGTGCAGGCAGCTTCGCAAGGAAGCTGCTCGTACGGATCTAAGCTCATTTCCGTCATTCGACCGCCAAGGATGGCGGAAATGCAGGTTTTGCAGGAGCAAAAACCTGCCCGCGAAAGCGGGAATCCAGTCTGGATAAAGGTGCGGCCTTCGGCCGCGGCTGATAAAGATTGCGGGGTTTCGTTCCGGCCCAGTCGCAGCGACTGGGCGCTCGTCGCTGTGCGACTCGCCCCCGCGCGGCGAGCCCCTTTCTTTGGGCGCAAAGAAAGGGGCGAAAGAAACGCTTCCCCCGGATGCCGGCCCGAAGCGGGCTACCCTGCGCGCTTCCTTCGCTGCGGAGTTGTGCTCACGGGGCATCCTGCCCCGGTCGCACAAGCTCGCCATCCTGCCTTCGCCCAACCGCCAAGGACGGCGGGAATGCAGGTTTTGCAGGAGCAAAAACCTGCCTTCGGGCTATCCTTGCTGAGTCCAGTGCTCGGCGGTATCAAGGGGTATAGTAGAGTTCAACGGGGTTATTGCGCTTGGTCATAAGTTAGCGCAAAAAAGGGAATCCAATCCCATGAACGAGCTTGCGATAGCCGTTGCAATTATTCTTTTTCCTGGACTAATCGCGTCCGTAATTGCCGACAAGATTACTGCACATACTAGGCAGTGGGGGACATTCAAGTACGGAATCTATTCTTTTGTTTTTGGCGTTTCTTGTTACGGCTTACTGCAAATAGTCTATTACCTGGCTTCTTTATTCTTCTTCAAAGACTTTAATTCGAGACTCCATGTTTGGAGTCTAATCTC
>DATBAJ010000001.1:0-25145 GCA_036271575.1 Gammaproteobacteria bacterium | reverse complement strand
CGCCCTTGTCGAGATCCCAGAAGAACATAGCATCCGTAAGCCGCGGCACGATCACCCGCTCATTGCCGCGCTTGACCTCTTTCGGCTCCTTACTCTGCACGTTGCTGATCGTGACGAAGTGCGGCAGCAGCTTGCCGTGGGCATCCCGCAGTGGGAAGTAGCGTTGCTGCCCTTGCAGCACCACCTCGATCACTTCCTCCGGCAGCGCCAGGAATCGGGGATCGAAGTCGCCCACCAGGGGCACCGGCCATTCCACCAGTGCCGCCACTTCCTCCAACAAGGGCCTCTCGAGCCGCGCCTTGCCTTTGGCCTTGGTGGCGGCTTGCACGACGAGCGAGCCGATCTTCTTGGCCAGCGTCCCGTCCCGGTCTTCCACCAGTACCTTGCCGAACTTTTCTAGAGAGCGACGGTAGTCGGCAGGGTTTTTTATGGGGATGGCGGCGGGATGATGGAAACGATGGCCGTAGGTCTTATCGCCGGCGGCCAGGCCTAAGATCTCGCTCTTCAATACCTTGTCACCCAGCAACATCAGTACCCAGTGCACCGGGCGCACGAACTCGACCGTGCCCGCGCCCCAGCGCATGCGTTTCGGGGCCGGGAGTTTGCTCAAGGCTTCCTGCACCATGCCGGGCAGGAGGGCCGCAGCGGTTTCACCCTTGATTTCCAGGGTGAAAGCCAGGCGTTCGCCCTTGTCCGTCTGCTTGCGCGAAAGTTTGTCCACCGTAGTATTGCAGGACTTGGCGAAGCCCTCCGCGGCCTTGGTGGGCATGCCGGCAGCATCGTAAGCCGCGGCCACGGCGGGACCGAGCTTCTCTTCGCTACGGTCCGGCTGGCGCGGATAAAGTGCGGGCGCGTAGATCGCGAGACGCCGCGGAGAGAAGAACACTTCGTCATGGTTGCCGGCGGGCAGGAGGCCCTTGGCGATCGCCTGGGCCTCGAAGTGCTCGAGGAAAGCGAGCGCTAATTTCCGTAGGCTCTTGGGCGGCAGCTCTTCCGTTCCGATCTCCACCAGGAAGGGCAGCGTGGCCGGCAACTTCGCCTTCACGGTCTTCTTCTGGGCGGCGCTCATTTCTGATTCCGATCAAGCATTGGGCGCAGCATCGGGAAGCCCAAAGCCTCCCGCGCGCTGTAATAGGCCTGGGCCACGCCGCGGGCCAGGGTGCGTACCCTCAATATGTAGCGCTGCCGTTCCGTCACGGAGATGGCGCGGCGCGCATCCAACAGGTTGAAGGTGTGGGAGGCCTTCAGAACCTGTTCGTAAGCCGGCAGCGGCAGGTTCTGCTCCAGCAAACGCGTGCATTCTTTCTCGCACACGTCGAACCATTTGAACAACTCGGCCACGTTGGCCTGCTCGAAGTTGTAGCGGGACTGTTCCACCTCGTTCTGGTGGTAGACGTCGCCGTAGGTGACCAAGCCCTGCGGACCATCGGTCCAGATGAGCTGATACATGTTCTCCACGCCCTGCAGATACATGGCGAGGCGCTCGAGGCCGTAGGTGATCTCGCCGGAGACGGGTTTGCACTCGAGACCGCCCACCTGCTGGAAGTAGGTGAACTGGCTGATCTCCATGCCGTTCAGCCACACCTCCCAACCCAGGCCCCAGGCACCTAAGGTCGGAGATTCCCAGTTGTCTTCCACGAAGCGGATGTCATGCACCAGGGGATCTATGCCGAGCGCCTTCAGGGATCCGATGTAGAGATCCTGGAAGTCCGCCGGTGAGGGTTTGATGATTACCTGGAACTGGTAGTAGTGCTGAGCCCGGTTCGGGTTCTCGCCGTAGCGGCCGTCGGTGGGGCGGCGCGAGGGCTGCACATAGGCGGCGGACCAGGGCTCCGGGCCGATGGAGCGAAGGAAGGTGGCGGGGTGGAAGGTGCCGGCACCCATCTCCATGTCGAAGGGCTGCATGAGTACGCAGCCCCGGGCAGACCAATAGGTCTGCAGGGCTAATATAAGTTCTTGAAAAGTCGCGGGTTTCTTGGAGGGCATGGCGTTGGTTTTTATGGGCTTTTCGCCCGTTTCCCCGCAGAAGCAGCCAGTATAGCGGCTTCCCCCGATACCTTCACCGCAGTTCCGCCGCACAGAAGCCGAACCTCTATGCACCAAAATGGTGCAACTTAACCGGACCCATTTTGTCGGGCCCTGCAAATCCAGACTGCTAGTCTTGGCACGCCTCGTGCTTATACATAGGCATCGCCACCCCTCATCCCGGAGCTCGACCATGGCCACCAAGAACGGCAAAGACGTCCTCGACCTGATCGCCAAGGAAGGCGTGCGTTTCGTCGACTTCCGCTTCACCGACACCAAGGGCAAGGAACAGCACGTGACCGTGCCCTCCCATACCATCGACGATAAGCTGTTCGAGGACGGCAAGATGTTCGATGGCTCCTCCATCGCCGGCTGGAAGGGCATCAACGAGTCGGACATGATCCTCATGCCCGATACCACCACCGCGGTCCTCGATCCTTTCTTCGAGGACAAGACCCTCAACCTGCGCTGCGACGTGATCGAACCCTCCACCATGCAGGGCTATGAGCGCGACCCGCGCTCCCTCGCCAAGCGCGCCGAGGCTTATCTGAAGTCCACCGGCATCGCCGATACCGCCTACTTCGGCCCCGAGAACGAGTTCTTCATCTTCGACGACATCCGCTGGGGTTCCGACATCAGCGGCGCTTTCTACAAGATCGACTCGCAAGAGGCGGGCTGGAACTCCGAGCGCGCCTACGAAGACGGCAACTTCGGCCACCGCCCCGGCGTGAAGGGCGGCTACTTCCCGGTGCCGCCGGTGGATGCCTTGCAGGACATCCGCTCCGCCATGTGCTCCACGCTGGAAGAGATGGGCCTGAAGACCGAGGTGCACCACCACGAGGTGGCGACCGCCGGCCAGTGCGAGATCGGCGTGGCCTTCGGTCACCTGGTGCAGAAGGCCGACGAAGTGCAGATCCTGAAGTACGTGGTGATGAACGTGGCCCACGCTTACGGCAAGACCGCGACCTTCATGCCCAAGCCCTTGGTGGGCGATAACGGCAGCGGCATGCACGTGCATCAATCTCTGGCGAAAGACGGCAAGAACCTGTTCAGCGGTAACTTGTACGGCGGCCTCTCCGAGACCGCGCTCTACTACATCGGCGGCATCATCAAGCACGCCAAGGCCCTGAACGCCCTCACCAACGCCGGCACCAACAGCTACAAGCGCCTGGTGCCCGGCTTCGAAGCGCCGGTGATGCTGGCCTACTCAGCCCGCAACCGTTCCGCTTCCATCCGCATCCCCTACGTCTCGAACCCGAAAGCGCGCCGTATCGAGGTGCGCTTCCCGGATTCCAGCGCCAACCCTTACTTCGCTTTCTCCGCCATGATGATGGCGGGCCTGGACGGCATCCAGAACAAGATCCATCCAGGCGATGCCATGGACAAGGATCTCTACGACCTGCCGCCGGAGGAGGAGAAGAACATCCCGCAGGTGTGCTACTCGCTCGACATGGCGCTGGATCACCTGAACCAGGACCGGGACTTCCTCAAGAAGGGCGGCGTGTTCACCGACGACGTGTTGGACGCCTACGTGCAGCTCAAGATGCAGGAAGTCACACGTATGCGCATGACCACGCATCCCATCGAGTTCGACATGTACTATTCCCTGTGACCGCCAAAGCTACTGCGCTCGGTATGGCTTCGTTGCGGTCCGGCTCGCCCTACCTTCGCTCGTAACGCTTTGGCTGTAGTGCTTGATTTAGATGCAAGAAGTTGAACACTCGGCCGCAGCGATGCGGCCGGGTTTTATTAGGTGAGTAGTAGATATCCGACACGCATAAAAAAACCGCCGAGCTTTCGCTCGGCGGTCTTGAATAGAAAAGCTGGCGAGCCGCGGGGATGGGGTAAAAACGACCCGCCAGCAATGGACCGGGAGTGGGGTAGCTCCCGGGTGGTTCCGCAGGGAGGGCGGAACCACAGTCGCGCGCGGGGAGCGCGCGATTCGTGAAACCTGTTCAGTCCTTTACAAATATGGACTAGACCGTCTAGTCCATCTGTTTAATACTATAGTCCCGCACTTAGGTACTTGCAAGCCCCACTGACCATAAGTCAGTTAAGTTTGCGGGGCCTTCATGCTTAGGGGTAGGCTTCCCCAATGCGCCACCTGACAGCATGTTTCCTGGCCCTTCTCCTCATCCCTTCATTGGGGGCGGCGGATGTTCTATACAAGTGGGTGGATGCCCAGGGCATCGTCCATTATTCGGATAAGCCTGCCCCCGGGGCCACCAAGATCGATGTGCCCAAGGCGCCCACCTTCACGCCCCCCCAAATGGCTGCTCCCGAGGGACTGCACCGCGAGGGCGTACACCGTGGGGATGCGAGTCCGCAAAGTCCTGCAGCCACAGGCTATACCGCGATCACCATCGATTCGCCCCAGGATCAGCAGACCCTCTGGAACGTGCCCTCCGTGACCGTGACTGTGAATGTAGCTCCCGCTCTGCAGCCAGGCGATAGCGTGACCATAAGCTTGGATGGCGCCGCCCAGACCGTGAACGGCACCTCCGCCACCTTCAATGATGTAGACCGGGGCCAGCACACGGTCACTGCCAGCGTCAGCGGCATGAATGCCCCTCCGGTAACCTTCTACATCCAAAAGACCGCCAAACCGCCCTGATTTAGTGCATACGCACTATAATGGTGCATGGCTGTCAGCGCTCCCGGTCTTTCCCTTCAGACCATCCTTGAGAATCAGACTACGGCTGTCTTATGGCTCGATGGCGAGCTACGGCTCAGTTATCTCAATCCCGCTGCAGAGACCTTGCTCAAACTCGATGCCCGCCAGGTGCTGGGGGGGCCGATAGAGGCATGCCTTCCGGAGGCCAGCGAATTCGCCCAGGCGCTGCATCGCGCCGCCGAGACCCGTGAGACCTTCACCCAGCGGGAGCTGAAGCTGCCCTTGGCGGAGCGCGACAGCATCACCGTGGACTGCACCGCCACACCGGTGGCCGAGAGCGAGGGCGAGACTCCGCTGCTGGTGGAACTCGCGCCGCTCGACCGGCACCTGCGCATCAGCCGGGACGATGCCTTCATCGCCCAGCACGCTGCCAACCGGGTGCTGGCCCGCAACCTGGCCCACGAGATCCGCAATCCCCTGGGCGGGTTGCGTGGTGCCGCGCAATTGCTGGAGCGGCGCCTGCCGGACCCGGCACTCAAGGAATACACCGGCGTGATCCTGCGCGAAGCGGACCGGCTCACGGCGCTGGTGGACGCGATGCTCGGCCCCATGCGTCCTTCGCAGCTGGTCCGCAGCAACATCCACGAGTTGTTGGAGCATGTACGGCAGCTGTTGGCCGCGGAAGCGCCCGCGCAGGTGAAGCTGCTGCGCGACTACGATCCCAGCTTGCCGGAACTGGAACTGGACCGGGATCAGATGATCCAGGCGCTGCTCAACATCGCGCGCAACGCCTGCGAGGCCCTGATCGGCTGCGGGCGCGGCAGCATCACCTTCCGCAGCCGCGTGCTGCGCCAGTTCACCATCGGCCAGAAACGCCACCGCCTGGCCGCATGCGTGGACATCGCCGATGACGGTCCGGGCATCCCAGCCGAACTGCAGCCACGCATCTTCGCACCGTTGGTGAGCGGCAAACCCGGCGGCACCGGCCTCGGGCTCTCCATCGCCCAGGAACTCATCAACCGCCACGGCGGGCTCATCGAGTGCGTGAGTGCGCCGGGCTCGACCATCTTCTCCGTGATATTGCCCCTGGAAGAACAGCCATGAACAGCGACGAGATCTGGGTGGTGGACGACGATCCGGCGCTGCGCTGGGTCATGGACAAGGCGCTCACCGATGCCGGCTACGAGGTGCGGCTGTTCGCCAGCGCCGAGGAAGCGCAGCAGGCGCTCACCAGCGGTGCACCCGCGGTACTGGTGTCCGACGTGCGCCTGCCGGGAGCGAGCGGCTTCGACCTGCTCAAGAGCCTGCATCGCGAGCATCCCAAGTTGCCGGTGATCGTGGTCACCGCCCATGCGGACCTCGAGAGCGCCGTGACCGCTTACCAGGGCGGCGCCTTCGAGTACCTGCCCAAGCCCTTCGACGTGGACGAACTCGCAGCCCTGGTGCAGCGTGCCCTGCAAACCCAGCCCGGCACCCAGCCGAGTGCCGCGGCCGTGGACGAGGATGTGCTGGTGGGCGAGGCGCCCGCCATGCAGCAGGTGTTCCGTGCCATCGGCCGCCTCACGCGCAGCCACATGACCGCGCTGGTCACCGGTGAATCCGGCACCGGCAAGGAGTTGGTGGCGCGCGGGCTGCACCGCCACAGTCCGCGCGCCCGCCAGCCTTTCATCGCGCTCAATACCGCCGCCATCCCCGCGGAGCTGCTGGAATCGGAGCTGTTCGGCCACGAGCGCGGCTCGTTCACTGGCGCTGCCGCGCGCCGCATCGGTCGCTTCGAGCAGGCCCACACCGGCACCTTGTTCCTGGACGAGATCGGCGACATGTCGCCGGCCTTGCAGACGCGCCTGTTGCGTGTGCTCGCAGAAGGCGAGTTCTACCGGGTGGGCGGCCACGAGGCGGTGAAGGTGGATGTGCGCATCATCGCCGCCACCCACCAGGACCTGCAGGCCCGCGTCGAGGAAGGGACCTTCCGCGAGGACCTGTTCCATCGGCTCAACGTGGTGCACGTGCACATGCCGGCGCTGCGTGAACGGCGCGAGGACATCCCGCTGCTGCTGGAGCATTTCATGGATGCCGCGGCGCGGGAACTGAACGTGGCCGCCAAACGCCTGACGGCGGATGCGCTGCAGGCCTTGAGCGAGCGGCCCTGGCCCGGCAACGTGCGCGAGCTCAAGAACTTCTGCCGCCGGCTCATGCTCATGGCCCCGGGCCGCATCGTGCACAAGAGCGATCTCGGTGAGGTCGAGACGAGTCGCAGCCCGCGGGAAGAGAGCGGCGACTGGCGGCGGCAACTGCGCGCCTGGGCGGACGCGGAACTGGCCGCGGGCAACCCCGCGGCTTTGGCCCGCGCTGAAGCGCAATTTGAGAGGATCCTGATGGACGCGGCATTGGCCAAGACCGCCGGACGCAAGCAGGAAGCCGCCGGACTCCTGGGTTGGGGCCGCAATACCCTGACGCGCAAACTCAAGGACTCCGACAGGACCTGATGACATGTCGTATGACCGAAGCTTTAGGTCAAGCCAAAAACTGAAATCACATGGGCGCCGTTAGAATCCTAGGATACCCATGTATCAAGGGACACAGCATGCGCATCGAAGCCTCCGTCGAGAATTGGAACCAGCATCACGCGGCGGTGGTGGCCACCAACAGCATCGCCCGCGAGGTGGCGGTGCCCCCCAGCGGCAGCGGCACGGGGTCCAGCGTCAACGGCTCGGAGTTACTGTGCCTGGCCGTGGCTACCAGCTACTGCAACGATATCTACCGGGAAGGCCGCGCCCGCGGCATCGATGTGTTGCGGGTGAACGTGGACGTACAGGCGGAGTTCCATGGCACCGGTGAACCTCTCGATTCCATCACCTACCGGGCACGAGTCGCAGCTAAGGGTGGGGATGAGCAGGCCATCCGCGAGCTGATGCTGCATACCGACCAAGTGGCGGAGATCCAGAGCACTCTGCGCCAGGGCATGGAAGTGAAGTTCGACCCTGCCGAAGTGATCGTCGAAGGCTAGTCGTGCTGCGACTATCGCCGCTGAACTACTGTTCTTCGCTCTTGTCTCATGGGGGATGTAAGTACAGCCCTAGGAAGGATCTTATGCATTGGCTTGCCCGCGTCGGCTCATCCTTGTTGCCTGTCTGCGCTGCGCTCATCTTGCCGGCGAGCGTGTGCGCTGCAGATGAAACGAAGACCAACCCCTATGTGACTCTGCAGCTGCAGAAGGGCCAGGTCTACGCCACCGTGTTCTCCAAAGCCCTTGAGGTCCGCGGCGAAGGATTCGACGACTATACCGGCCGCTACAGCGGCACCGCCGCCTATAAGGTCCTTGACCCGAATCCCGACCGGCCCGAGTTCGATCTGAAGTCACCGGCTTTCGACAAGGCGACTTATCACGTCATGCTCACCCTGCTGGAACACGGTCGGCAGAACTGCATAGAAGGCAAGTGTGAGGTGGACCGCGAGACCAGCGGACTCACCTTCAACCCGCTGCTCTGGGGTATGCCCGCCGGCGAGTTGAAGGTGGGTCAGACCTGGCAGCTGGTGGTCACCGAGCCCTGGGAGATCGGCCCCCAGGGCATCGAGACGGTGAGCATCGTGAGCCTGGATCCGGCGACCGGCGCCGCCACGCTGCGAAGGGAAGGCAACGGCAGCGGCGCCTCCCAGGACGACGCGCGCAAGCTGTCCATCGTGATCAAGGGCAGGAAGCTCGAGGCCACCGTCACGGCTGGAGCGTCGCACTGGAGCGGGCTCACCACCATCCAGCACGGTATGATCCTGAACGATGAGATCCTGATCCGGCGCAGCGTCACCCTGCAGACGGAAGCCGGTCAGTTCAGCGCAGAGGAGACGGAGTACACGTTGTTGAACCAGATGCCCACCACGGGCATAGAGTGGCCGGACGTCACGGCCTCTCCGGCGAAGGGATGAATGACCGTTAGCCTGCTGCGCAGGCTTCGGTAGCGAGTTTCTTGCCGGGTACGTTGAGAGTGCCCGTGAGTTCCGAGACGCTCTTTAAGTTGTGGCGAGCCAGATAGTCGGCGATACCGGCGTTGAGCTTCTTGCACACCAGCGGATCGTAGAAGAGCGCGGTGCCCACGCCCACGGCCGTGGCGCCAGCCATGAGGAATTCCAGCGCATCGTTCACCGTGGTCACGCCGCCCTGGCCGATGATGGGGATGTTGTGGACCTTGGCCACCTGGTAGACCTGCTGGGTCTTCAGGAGCGCGATGGGTTTGATGGCCGGTCCCGAGAGCCCGCCCTGGAAGTTGCCGATCACCGCGGAGCGCTTCTCCACGTCCACCGCCATTCCCATGAGCGTGTTGATCACGGCGAAACCGTCGGTGCCCGCTTCGATGCAACGCTTGGCGTTGAAGGCGATGTCGGTCTGGTTGGGCGAGAGCTTGGTGATGAGCGGCTTCTTCGTGACTGCGCGGCAGGCCGCCACCACGCGGGCCGACATCTCCGGATCGTTGCCGAACTGCACGCCCCCTTCCTTCACGTTGGGGCAGGAGATGTTGATCTCCATGGCGTCGATGGGCGAGTCGTCGAAGCGGCGTGTGACCTCGGCGTACTCCTCCACCGTCGACCCTGAGACGTTGGCGATGAAGCGGGTCTCGGAGAAGTCCAGCGTGGGCAGGATGTTCTTCACCACGTGCTCGACACCGGGGTTCTGCAGGCCGATGGCATTCAGCATCCCCGACGGAGTCTCGTAGACCCGGTGCGCCGGGTTGCCCAGGCGCGGCTTCAAGGTGGTGCCCTTCAGGCACACGGCGCCCGCGTCGCGATTGGAGAAGCCCGCCACCCGCGTGTATTCTTCGCCGAACCCGACGCAGCCTGAGAGCAGCACCAACGGCGAATCGAACTGCATGCCGCAGAAGTCGAGCTTCAGGGAGCCGGGGAGGGGAGTGAAGTGTTCCACGTCGTGCTGTACCAGCCAGAGATTCCGCCTAATGCGGGGAATATCATACGCCTGTGCGCCAACACCGGTGCCGCGCTGCACCTGATCCATCCGTTGGGCTTCGAGCTTTCCGAGTCGCGGGTACGGCGCGCCGGTCTCGACTACCACGAGATGGCGAACGTGCATGAACACACGGACTTCGATGCGTTCGTGAAAGCCGTGAGACCGCCGCGGTTGTTCGCGCTCTCCACTCGCGGCACCCGGCGCTATACCGATGTGCAGTACACGGCGGGCGATACCTTCCTCTTCGGTCCCGAGACCCGCGGCCTGCCCCAGGCCATGCTCGACGCTCTGCCTGCAGATCACGTGCTGCGCCTGCCCATGCGTCCCGACAACCGCAGCCTCAACCTCTCCAATGCCGTGGCGGTGGTGGTGTTCGAAGCCTGGCGGCAGGCCGGCTTTGCCGGCGGGGGCTGAATTGACGCCGATTCATCCCTGAATCGGCAGGACCGGCAAGGCCGGCCCCTTTCCTAAGTGCCTCCTGCACTTAGGAAAGCCCAGCCGGTACTCCTGTACCGGCGCTCGTGGCATGCCACGAGCCCAGACTTGCCGCTTGGGTAGCGCATCCCTGCGCCGACTTTGGATTCCTAGTGTGTTCGCCCTGTTGACATGCATACCGTCTCTGTGTATTTTACCCGTAGGTTAATTAACCTGTTGGTATAATACATATGTCCTCCGACCATCTGAGCGCCACTTTCGCCGCCCTGGCCGACCCCACCCGCCGCGCCATCCTGGCCCGGTTGTCCCTGGGGGAGATCTCGGTGACGGAGCTCGCGGAGCCCTTCGAGATGAGCCTTCCCGCCGTCACCAAGCATCTGAAGGTGCTGGAGAAGGCGGGGCTCATCACCCGCGGCCGCCACGCCCAATGGCGTCCCTGCCGGCTCAAGGCCACGCCCCTGCGGGAGGTCTCGGACTGGGTGGAGCAATACCGTCGCCACTGGGAAGAGCGGTTGGACCGCCTCGGTGAGTACTTGAAGGAGTTGCAGGCTGAAGAGGCTGCGCAACCTAAGGAGAAGAAACGTGACCCGAAATGAACTGACCCTCACCCGGGTCTTCAATGCACCTTGTTCCCTGGTGTTCGCCTGCTGGACCGAGGACCGGCACATCAGGCAGTGGTCCGCGCCCCACGGCTTCACCATCCCTTACTCGGAGGGCAAGGCGGTGGCCGGCGGTGCCTGGCGCGCCTGCATGAAGAAGCCGGACGGCACCGAGCTTTGGCTCGGCGGGGTCTACAAGCAGGTGGTGCTGAATGAACTGCTGGTGATGACCCATGTCTGGGAGCAACCGGACGGCAAGCCGGGCGAGGAGACCCTCGTGACCGTACGCTTCGAGGATCTGGGCGGAAAGACCCGCATCCACTTCACCCAGGCCGGTTTCGGTTCCCTGGAGTCCCGCGACGGCCACGCCGAGGGCTGGAGCGAGTGCTTCGAGCGCCTGGAGTCGCTGTTATCGAAACTCTCCAACATGGGAATCAAGTCATGAGTCAGCACAAGGTCGATCACGCCAGCTTCACACTCGACCGTCACTATGACGCGCCGGTGGCGCTGCTCTACAGAGCCTTCTCGGATGAAGTCGCGAAACGCCGTTGGTTCGGCGGCGGCAGCGAGTGGGACCTACAGTCCCGGGAGTTCGACTTCCGGGTCGGAGGCAAGGAACATCTCAGTGGAAAGTGGAAGAGCGGCATGGTCTCCACATTCGACGCCACGTACCACGACATCGTGCCGGAGGAGCGCATCGTCTACGTCTATGACATGCACCTGGACGGCAAGCACATCTCGGTGTCGCTCGCCACGCTCCTGTTCACCGTGGATGGTATGGGCTCCAAGCTCACCATCACGGAACAAGGCGCCTTCCTGGACGGTTATGACGATGCCGGTTCCCGCGAGAAGGGAACGCGTGGGCTCCTGGAGCGCATCGCGGATTCACTGCAAGACGGCGCGGTGCGGGACCTGCCCACGCCGGACGTGAGGAGATGATCATGCGCAAGGTCTTGGTCTCCAACCTGATCTCCCTGGATGGCTACCTGGCCGGGCCGGATGGCGACCTGAGCTGGTTCGCGACGGGCCCGGATTTCTTCGCCTATGTGAACCGGATGATGCCGACCCTGGGGCTGTTGCTGTTCGGGCGTGTCACTTACGAGATGATGGCGGCTTACTGGACCAATCCGGCTAACACCAAGGACAACGATCCCGTAGTCACCGACCCCATGAACGAACTGCCCAAGCTCGTGGCCTCCCGCAGCCTGCAGAAGGCCGCTTGGGGCCGCTGGGATAACGCCAGCGTCACCGCGGACCCGGTATCCGCCGTGCGTGAACTCAAGTCCCAGCCGGGCGGCGACATGGCGATCTTCGGCAGCGGCGGTCTGGTGTCGACACTCGCCGAGGCCGGGCTCATCGACGAGTACCGCATCATGATGAACCCCATCATCCTCGGACAGGGCGTATCCATGTTCCGCGGGATGCGGCAGCGCATACCCCTGAAGCTCATGGCCAGCGAGGTCTTCGACAAGAAACTGGTCATGCTCACCTATCACCCGGAGAGAAGCTGATGAGTCCTGTGAAGCATCATTACGACAACCGCTGGCTGGCCATGGGCTTGCTGTGCATGGGCGCGCTCATGATCGTGCTGGACGTGACCATCGTGAACGTAGCGTTGCCCTCGATCCGCGCCGACCTCAAGTTCGACGACGTGTCCCTCGCATGGGTGGTGAACGGCTACATCCTGATCTTCGGCGGCTTCCTGCTCCTGGGCGGGCGTCTCGGCGATCTCTACGGCCACCGCAGGATATTCCTGGCAGGTCTCGTGCTCTTCACCGGCGCATCGCTCGCCTGTGGCCTGGCTGGCTCCCAGGCCTCCCTCATCATCGCGCGCAGCGTGCAGGGCTTGGGCGGCGCCATCGTGGACGCGGTGTCGCTCTCGCTCATCATGAACCTGTTCACAGAACCCCACGACCGCACCAAGGCCATGGGCGTGTACGGTTTCGTCTGCTCCAGCGGCGGCTGTATCGGCGCGCTCTTGGGCGGCCTGCTCACCGGCGGTCTCAACTGGCATTGGATCTTCCTGGTGAACGTGCCGGTGGGTCTGGCGGTGTTCGTGGCCTGCTGGAAGCTCCTGCCGCGCCACGCCGGCGAGGCGGACAAAAGCCAGTTGGACGTGGGCGGTGCAGTCACCGTCACCCTGGCACTGCTGCTCGCCACCTATGCCACCATCAACGGCAACCAGGCTGGCTGGGGTTCGCTGCGCACACTCGGCGTGATGGGCGCTTCACTGGCGGTGTTTGCCGTGTTCATCGCCATCGAGTCGCGGGTCAAGAAACCGCTGGTGCCGCTGGCCATGTTCCGGCTGCGCAACCTCGCGCTGTCCAGCATCGCGGGCAGCTTGTGGTCCGCGGCCATGTTCGCCTGGTTCTTCCTCTCGGCGCTCTACATGCAGATGGTGCTGGGTTTCACGCCTATGCAGATAGGCATGGCCTTCCTGCCTTCCAACCTGATCATGGCCGTCATGTCCCTGGGCTTCTCCGCCAAGCTCGTGATGCGTTTCGGCCTCAGGGGGCCGCTGTTCGTCGGGTTGCTGTTCGCCGCGGCGGGCTTGCTGCTCTTCGCCCGCGCGCCGGTGGATGGCACGCTGCTGCGCGACGTACTGCCGGGCATGCTGTTGTTGGGACTGGGTGCCGGTGTGGCCTTCAACCCGCTGCTCATGGCCGCCATGAGCGAAGTGGCGGAGACGGAGTCGGGTCTCGCCTCGGGTATCGTCAACACCGCCTTCATGCTGGGCGGCGCGCTGGGACTCGCGGTGCTCGCGAGCGTGGCCGCCGCGCGCACCGCGAGTCTCGGCGCCGATGGTGTGGGGCATATTGCGGCACTGGCCGGCGGTTACCAGGCCGCCTTCCTTTGCGGCGCCTGCTTCGCCCTGTTGGCGGCGTTGCTGGGCGGCCTTTTGTTACGCATCCCCGCCGCCGCCAAGCCGGCGATGGAATCCCCCCACTGAGACAACGGTCCCTAGATATTGAGGAGAACCCCATGTCCTCCGATACCGAAGACTTCGTCACCACCCGCCTGCTGGATGCACCCCGGGAGCTGGTCTTCGATGCCTGGACCCAGAATGCGCATCTGGACAAGTGGATCGGGTCCACTGGTTGCCAGATGGTAACCAGCGATATGGACCTCCGGGTCGGCGGCACCTAGCACTACGGCATGCGCACGCCGGACGGGACAGTGATGTGGGGCAAGTGCACTTTCCGCAAGATCAAGCGACCGGAGCGCCTGGTGCTGATAAGCTCCTTCTCCGACGAGAAGGGCGGTGTCACCATGCACCCCCTTGGAACCCGGATTGGCCGCGGTAGACGTCGTCCACCACCAACTTTGAGACTTAGGGAAATAAGGCGCTGATTACGCTACGCTGGGCGCCCTACGAGGCGACCGAAGTGGAACGCAGCACCTTCGCCGCGGCCAAGAGCTCCATGGACCAGGGTTGGAACGGGACCTTCGAGCAATTGGTCACCTACCTGAAGCAGGCCCAAAAGTGAGTTTGGATGAAGACCATCACCAAACGTCGTGAGTTGTACATCAGCCGCCACTACGATGCGCCGCGTCACCAGGTGTTCCGCGCCTGGACGGAACCGAAACATGTGGCCCGCTGGTGGGGACCCAAGGATTTCACCAATCCGGTGTGCGAGATCGAGGCGCGCGTCGGCGGCCGCCTGCGCATCGTGATGCGCGGCCCGGACGGCACCGATTACCCGATGCGAGGCATCGTCACCGAACTGCGCACTGCCGAGCGCTTCGGTTTCGACTTCGAGGCCGTCGATTCCACCGGCAAGCCGGTGTTGAGCGGGCGACTCTCGGTGACGTTCGCCGATGAGGATGGCAAGACACGCATGTCCCTGAGCACTTATGCTGAAGGACTGGGACCCGACGCCGCCGACAAGCTGGAAGGCATGGAGGCCGGCTGGAACCAGAGTATCGACCGGCTATCAAGCTGGTTACGTTCACACACCCAGGAGAAGCCATGAGAACCCGTCTGTTGACTCTCGTCACCCTGCTCGCCTTCGGCGCCATGACCGCCGCCGTGGCGGCGCCCGCCACCTATAACGTGGACCCGGACCATACCCACGTGCAGTTCGATACCGACCATTTCGGCGGGCTTTCGGTGTGGCGCGGCATCATGACCAAGAACCGCGGCACCCTCAGCGTGGACAAGGCCGCCGGCGCGGGCTCGGTGGACGTGTATGTGGACATGACCAGCGCTGTGATCGGCAACGCCAAGCTGGAGGAGGAGTTGAAGAGCAACCAGTTCTTCGACGCCACCAAGTATCCCGAGTCCCACTACCAGGGTACGCTGGGCGACTTCGTGAACGGCGCGCCCACCACCGTCACCGGCAACCTGACCTTCCATGGCATCACCAAGCCGGTGAATCTGAAGATCCTGAGCTTCAAATGCATGATGCATCCCTTCTACAAGAAGGAAGTCTGCGGCGCCGATGCCACCGGCGTCTTCAATCGTGCCGATTTCGGCGTGGATTACGGCAAGGCCTACGGCTTCAACATGGATGTGACACTGCGCATCCAGGTGGAAGGCCTGGCGGCTGACGCTGCTGCCGCGAAGAAATAATCCGCCTACGCCACAGATGAAAAGGGCGGATGCTGCAAAGCATCCGCCCTTTCTTTTTGCTCCATGTGAAGCTTACTTCAGCAGCGCCGTGGCCTTGTCCAGCTCGGCGCTGAACTTATTCAGCACTTCCGCATCGATGGCGATGTACTGGGTCGCCGTATCCCAGTGCTCCTGATCGATGGCCTCGCGCACGCCGGGCAGGGTCTTCGCCCCGTAGCCGGTATACAGCCCCGGCGCGTACATCATGTGCTTGAACCAGGGACGGCTCGGCAGGCCGCCCGTGTACTGCAGGTCCTGCTCCAGGCCCTGCAACTGCTTGTCCAGCGCCGCGCGCTTGCCGGAACTGAGTTTGAAGCCCGCATCGCCGGCCGTGTCCAGAGCTGTGTCGTAGGCCGCGGCACTGGCCTTCAACTTCACCAGCGCGTTCTGCAGCGGCGCGAAGTCGATATACGGCACCGGTTGCGAGGCCTGCGGCGGCACGTAGGTCACCGCCGGGTCCGCCGCCAGCACGAAGGCATCCGCGCCGACCAGCTTGCGCTGCTGGTTGTTGCGCTCGCGGGTGCCGTTGGCGAGCTTCTGCAGCTGGTCCACGTACTTCCCGATGGTGTCGGCGAAGGCGCCGTAGCTGTAGGGCAGCACGTCGGCATCGGCGAAGCGCAGCACCGTGTGACCGGTGACTTCGCTTAAGGCCACGCCGTACTTGAAGCCCGGATCGCTGAAGCGGTTGGTGTGATCCCAGGAGTCATACAGGGAGTGGTAGTCGCCGCCCTCGCCCTCGCCGAAGAAACCGGCGTCCAGCGACGCTATCCCAAGGTGATCGATGAAGGCGCTGTAGTCGGAACCGGAACCCAGCGCCGAGAGCGGCAGGTCCTGGTCGCTGGCGGCGACCTCGGCCTGCTCCATGTCCTCGCCGGAGGCATCGCGACCGAAGCCGTTGACGCGGAAGAACGCACGGCGGCGCGCGTCCAGGCTCACGTGGGTCTCGGGGTCCATCACGCCGCGGGTCACCTGATCGAAGGCGGTCTGCAGGGAGTGCGAACCGGAGCCGAACAGGAAGCCGTGGCTGTTGTTGTCGGTGTTGAAGTACAGCACCGCCTTCTTCTGCAGCTCATCGGCATGGGTCTCGGCCCATTCGGTGGACCCCAGCAGGCCCGGCTCCTCGCCGTCCCAGCTCGCATACACCAGCGTGCGCTTGGGATGCCAGCCCTGTTTCACCAGCGTGCCGATGGCCTTGGCCTCGTCCAGCATGGCGACGTTGCCGGTGAGCGGATCGTCCGAGCCGAACACCCAGCCATCGTGGTGGTTGCCGCGCACGATCCATTCGTCCGGATATTCGCTGCCCTTCATCATGGCGACCACGTCGTATACCGGTTTCTGGTCCCAGTTGTTTACGACCTTGAGATGCACCTGGGTCGGGCCGGGACCGATGTGATAGGTGAAGGGCAGCGCGCCGCGCCAGGCATCCGGCGCCACCTGGCCGCCCAGCGCCGCGAGCAGGGGCTTCGCGTCGGCATAGGACACGGGCAGCACCGGGATCTTCAGCACCGTCTTGGCGTCACTGAGGGAGAAGTGTCCCGGTGAAGAGGGTGAGCCCTTGCCCGGCGTCAGAGGATCGCCGGGATAGATCGGCATGTCGGCGACGGAGCCGCGCTGCACGCCGTCCTCGGGGCGGAAGGCGCCCTTCGGATACACGTCGCCCTGGCGGTAGCCATCGTCGTAAGGATCGGAATAGATGATGCAGCCCACCGCGCCGTGCTGGTACGCAAGCTTGGGCTTCAATCCGCGCCAGCCCTCGCCGTAGCGCGCGATCACGATCTTGCCTTTCACGTCCACGCCGTGGCGTTCCAGTTCCTTGTAATCGTCCGGCATGCCGTAGTTCACGTACACCAGGGGCGCGGTCACGTCGCCGTCGCCGCCATAGACGTTGTAGGGCGGCAGCACGTCGGTGAGAGAGGAGGTGTGGTCGCCGGGCACCGGCGGCTCATGCAGCGTGGCCTTGAACTGCGTCGGCGCCGTCATCTCCAGCAACTCTTCCTTCGGCGTCGGATACAGCACGTAGAAGGTCTCGAGGTGCGCGTCCCAGCCCCAGGACTGGAACATCTTCAGCATGTTCTCGGCGTTGGCCTTGTCGTGGGGCGTGCCCACGTTGTTGGCTTCCGAGGATTCATCCTTGTTCCAGTCACTCTGGTCCTGGGCGGAGAGCTGCGCGTCGAATTTCTGCTCCAGGGCGGTCTCCTGCGCCGCGTCGGCGCTGGAAAATCCCTGCATGGCGGGCGGGTTGTCGCCGGCGGCGAGCGCGCTCAAGGACAGGGTACCGGCCAGGGCGGAGCCCAGTACGGCCAGGAGTTTCGCGGACCACGGACGACGCATGGGACTACCTCGCGATCGGAAAGAAGGGGGCAAAAGGTGTTAGATGATACGACTCCCGGGAGGTTCCCGGGGGCTCGGGCCAGGAGGCCCAAACTGGGCGATTTTTAGATGTTTTCTTGCTTTAAGGAGCGGCCCATCAGAGTTTCGACGGCGGTACGGGCCGCCTGGTCTTCATAGAGGATGCGATATATCTGCTCGCAGATAGGCATCTCCACCCCTAAGCGCTTGGCCAGCACGTGCACCGCCTCGGCGGCGTATACGCCCTCCACCACCTGACCGATGTCGGCGGCCACCTGCTTCACGGACTTGCCGGTGGCGAGTCCGAGCCCCATGCGCCGGTTACGGGACTGGTCGTCGGTGCAGGTGAGCACCAGGTCACCCAGACCCGCGAGGCCCTGGAAGGTCTCGGGCTTGGCGCCGAGCTTGGATCCTAAGCGCGCGATCTCGGTCAGGCCGCGGGTGATGAGCGCGGCGCGGGCGTTAGCGCCGAAACCCAGTCCGTCGCTGATGCCGCAGCCGATGGCGATGATGTTCTTCACGGTGCCGCCCACTTCCACGCCGGCGAGATCGTCGGAGGTATAGGCGCGGAATACGGGGCTGGCGATGGCCTGGGCGAATTCCTTGGCGAAACGCGCGTCGTTGGAGGCGATGGTCACGGCGGTGGGCATGCCGCGCGCCACTTCTTTCGCGAAGGTGGGGCCGGACAGGACCGCGAACGGAGTCTTCCCGCCGAACACCTCGCGCGCCACCTCATGCAGGAGCTTGCCGCTCTCCATCTCGAAGCCCTTGGTGGCCCAGGCGAGACGCAGCGCTTTGGGTTCATAGCCGGCGATCAGTTTGAGCGTGGCGCGGAAACCGTGGCTCGGCACCACCACCAGCAGGTCGTCGCATGCGGCGACCAATCGGGCGAGGTCGAACTCGATGCCGAGCGGTTCGGGGAAGGGGCAGCCCGGCAGGAAGCGTTTGTTCTCCCGGTCCTTCGGCAAGGGATCGAGTTCACTCTTGTCCACGGACCAGAGCTGCACGGCGCGGCCGTTGCGCGCCAAGGAGATGGCGAGCGCCGTGCCCCAGGAGCCCGCGCCGACGATCCCGATGGGTTTCAGCGCGCCGGCCATGCCGTCAGTTGGCAGCGGTCCCGGCTTCCGCCAGGGCCTGGGCGACGATCATGTCGAAGTTGACGGGTTGCAGGAGCAAGGCCGGCATGCCGCCCTTCATGACCAGGTCCGAGACCACCTCGCGGGCGTAGGGGAACAGGATGCTGGGGCAGTAGCTCGCCAGGATGGTCTGATGCTCGGCCTCGTTGAAACCGGCGATGGTGAAGAGCCCGGCCTGATGCACTTCCGCCAGGAAGGTGCTGCGCTTCTCGCTGCTGGCCTCGACGGTGATGCTCAACACCACCTCCACGTCGTCGCCGCCGGCCTTGTTGGTGGAGGTGCGCATGCTCACCTTCACCTCGGGGTTGAGTGGACCGTCGAACACGTCCGGGGTGCGCGGCGACTCGAAGGAACAATCCTTCACGTAGATGCGCTTCAACAGCACCTGCTTGCTGGGGGTCGGATTCTCGGCCATGGTCTCCCTCAAGATCTTGTAGTAGTGGTATCAGAAGGTCTAAGGTTCAGCCGCCTGCCAGCAGCGGATCGAGTCCGCCGCTGCGGTCGAGCATATAAAGGTCATCGAAGCCGCCTACGTGACGATCGCCGACGAAGATCTGCGGCACCGTGCGCCGGCCGCTCTTCTGCATCATCTCCGTCAGCTTGCCAGGATCATGGTCCACCATGACCTCCGTGTAGGCCACCTGTTTGCTGTCCAGTAGCGCCTTGGCCCGCACGCAATAGGGGCAGACCCGGGTGGAATAGATGAGCACCGGCGCGGCCATGGTCTCAACGCTCCAGCGGGAACTGCTCACGCTGCCAGGCGGCGATGCCGCCCTTCAGCGCATGCAGCGGACCGAAGCCGAGCTTGGCGAGCCGCGAAGCCGCACTGCCCGCATCGTTGCCTTCCTTGCAGCACAAGAGCAGCGGCTGGCCCTTGAACTTCTCCAGTTCGGCGAGCCTTCCATCCAGCTCCGCGAGCGGCAGGTTGCGGGCGTTGATGATGTGTCCGGCCGAGAACTCACCGGGCGCACGCAGATCCAGCACCGGCGCGCCCTTGTTGATGAGCAGCACTGCCTCGGCGGCGGCCAGTTCGTGGTATTTGCGCATGCGGCGCAGGGCCTCGTCCACGATCAGGGCGAGCAGGACAAGCCCTAAGAGGCCGACCATGAAGGGATGGTGTTGGGCGAATTCGAGGAGACGTTGCATGGGCTATATATAGGGGCGGAAAGCCCAGGAAAAAGGCTGCGTAGTATAGCAGCTAGGCCCGCGGACCTTGGGCCGGCTCACCAGCTCACGGCGTGGGCCCGGACCGGCTGCGCGAAGCCCTTCAGGGACAGCGGCCCCAGGTCCGTGAAGGCCACATCCTTGCCCAGACACAACTCCGCGACCACGTTCGACACCACGATCTGTTCCGGTTGCGCGTGGGAACAGAGCCGGGCCGAGAGCTGCACGGTGGAGCCGAACAGGTCGTTGCCGTGTTCCACCGGTTCACCGGCGGCCACGCCGATGCGCACTTGCAGCGGGTGCCCGGCTCCCGAGGCCGCGTGCGCCTGCAGGGCTTTCTGCACCTGCACGCCGCAGCGGATCGCCGACGCGGCTGAGACGAAGGAGGCCATGATGCCGTCGCCGGTATGCTTCACCTCGCGGCCGCCGTGGGCGGCGATCGCCTCACGCACGATGCGGTCGTGCAGGTGTACCAACTGCATGGCCTGGGCGTCGCCCAACTTCTGGGTCATGTCGGTGGAGCCCACGATGTCCGTGAACAGCACGCTGCGGATGCCGGGGTCGCCCTCGGTACGCGTGCCGGGCAAGAGCGCAGCGCCGGCTGCGTTGGTCTCCGCTGCACCCATGAAGGCTTCAGCGATGTCCGGCGTCACTTCGATGATGCGCTGCGCCATGGCGCCATGGGCCTGGCGATGCACGTTCATGGCGGCATCCGCGTTCGGCGCGCTGCACAGGCAATAGACCTTGCCGGTGGCCTCGTTGAGCCAGTACTTGTGGTATTCGACGCCGAACTGCCCCTGGATCTTCATGTCGGCGGCATGGGCCTTGGCGAGGTCCTCGCGGGTGACCCCCGGGATCTCGTGGATGTCCATGTACATCGGCATCTTGGGGTCCCCATCATCGGCGTGGCGTTCGGCGGGACCTAGACTATGCCCGCGGCGCCGGGGCGGCAAGCGCGTTGGGTGGCTGCTGATAGAATCTTCCCACCCTCAATGCCAGCCAGGTCCGAGACACCCTTGTCCATCGTCTTGCACAGAAGCATCCCGCGCGCCGCTCTGCTGCTGGGCCTGTCGTTGGTGGCTTGGTCTGCGGGTGCCGACGATCCCGCCGCCAAGCAACAGCAGCTCGACAAGCTCAAGACCCGGCTCACCCAGGTGCAGCAGGCCCAGGACCAGGCGCTGCAGAAGCGCGAGGCGGTGCAAGTGCAGCTGCGCTCCAGCGAACGCGCCATCGCCAGCGCCAGCCATGAGTACGCAGAGCTGGACCGGCAGGTGGGGGCGGCGGAAGGGCAACTGGGCGATCTGCAGAGGCAGAAGGCGGCGCGCCGGGCGGCATTGGACGCGCAGAAGACCGCGCTGGCGCAGCAGATGCAAGCGGCGTATCGCGAAGGTCGTGATTCCCAATTGCGTCTCCTTCTTGACGCACAGGATCCGGAGAGCGTGGGACGCATGCTCGCCTACTACGACTACGTGAACCAGGCACGCGCCCAGCGCATCGGCGCGGTGCGTCAGCAACTTGCGGCCCTCGACCAGGTGGACGCGCACATCCAGCTACAGCTCGGCAACCTGAAGAAGTTGCGCGACAACCGCTCTGCCTCGCTGGCGGAACTGCAGTCCCGCGGCAAGTCGCGGCGGCAACTGCTCGCGACCCTGGACGCAGGCATCAAGAACCGCAACGCCGAGATAGCGCGTCTCAACAAGGACCAGCAGGCCATGCAATCGCTGGTGGACAGTCTGCACCAGGCCATGAGCGACGTGCCGGCGGAACTGATGCAGGGCAAGCGCTTCTCCACCCTGCGCGGCCATCTCTTGTGGCCCGTGGATGGCCGGATGGTGGACCGTTTCGGCGAACCGCGGGCCGGCGGGCACCTGCACTGGGAAGGCGACCTCATCGCCGCGCCCATGGGCACGCCGGTGCGCGCCATCTCCCAGGGCCAGGTGGTGTATGCCGACTGGATGCCGCACTTCGGCCTGATCGTGATCGTGGACCACGGCGAGGGTTATCTCAGCATCTATGCCCACAACCAGAACGTCACGCGCCAGGTGGGGGACTACGTGAAGGCCGGCGAGGTCATCGCCGCCCTGGGCGACAGCGGCGGCCAGGACGGGCCGGCACTGTATTTCGAACTGCGCCATGGCAACGACACCCTCGATCCGCGGCGTTGGTGTCGCGGCCGCCTGCCGGGTGGCTGAGGTGTAACATCGGTCTCCCATCCTCCCGCCCCCGTTTCCAGACAAGGTAAGTCATGAACATCCGCATCCTCGCCGCCGGCCTCATCACGCTCTGCCTGGCCTGCGCCGTCGGCGCCGCACCCACGCCGGCGCCCGCCGCCGCCAGCAAGCCCGGCCAGCCGCCGCTGCCCTGGGACCAGGTGCGTCAACTCGCGGACGTGATGCAGCTCATCAAGGAGCAGTACGTGGTGCCGGTGGACGATGCGACGCTGCTGCACGGTGCCATCAAGGGCATGCTTGGCAATCTGGATCCGCATTCGGATTTCCTGGAGAAGTCCGAGTACAGCGACATGGAGGATCTCACCTCCGGCGAGTACAACGGTATCGGCATAGACGTAGGCGTGGATCAGGACGGCAACATCATCGTGGTGGCACCCATAGATGGCTCGCCGGCGGCCAAGGCCGGCGTGCAGGCGGGGGATGCGATCCTCTCCGTGGACGGCACCTCCACCGATGGTCTCTCCCTGGATCAGGCCAGTGGACTCCTGCGCGGCAAGCTCGGCAGCAAGGTCACGCTCGAGTTGCAGGGCCAGGACCAGGACAAGCCCTACGCCGTGAAGCTTACCCGCCAGGAGATCAAGGTGGCCTCCGCCCACGGCGAACTGCTGCAGAAGGGTTATGGCTACCTGCGCATCGCCGATTTCGGCGATGACACCGCGCCAGCGGTGGCCTCCACCATGAAGGAACTCATCAAGAAGAACGGCGGCCCCTTGCAGGGACTGGTCATGGATCTGCGCGAGAACCCGGGCGGCTTGTTGGACGCGGCGGTGGCTGTGTCCGATTATTTCCTGGACAGCGGCGTCATCGTCACCGCCAAGGGCCGCGCCGCGGACGCGACCCTGACCCGCAACGCCACGCCCGGCGACATGCTGGCCGGCGCGCCGCTGGTGGTGTTGGTGGATGGCGGCACCGCCTCCGCGGCCGAGATCGTGGCCGGCGCGCTCAAGGACAACCACCGCGCGCTCATCGTCGGCACCCAGAGCTTCGGCAAGGGTTCGGTGCAGACCGTGATCCCGTTGCCGGATGGCGATGCCATCAAACTTACTACCGCGCTCTACTACACGCCTTCGGGCCGCTCCATCCAGGCGCAAGGCATCACCCCGGATGTGGACGTGGAAGCGCTGCAACTGGCGGATCAGCAGGACGAGGGCGGCGCACCTGAGAAGGAAGCCAACCTGCGCTCGCACCTCTCCAACCCCAGCGCCGCGCTGGCGCCGGCCACCGGTGAGGCATCGATAAAGGTCGCGGATGCGTTGGCTGCCAAGGACTTCCAGCTCTACCAAGCGCTCAACATCCTGAAGGGCCTCGCCGCCTCCTCGTATCTCGAACGCAAGAGATGAGAGCCGCGCTCGCGCTGTTGCTGCTGAGCGGGCCCGCCGCGGCCGGCATCGCAGCCGACGAACCACCGCGCAGGGTGCTGATCGCGATAGTCATAGATGACTTGGGCAACAGCCTGGAAGAGGGCCGGCGCGTCATCGCGCTGCCGGGTCCGGTGGCCTGCTCCATCCTGCCCCACACCATAGATGGACCGCAGATCGCCGACCTCGCCCACGCGGCCGACAAGGAAGTGCTGCTGCACCTGCCCATGCAGGCGGTGGCAGACATGCCGCTCGGCAGCGGCGGCATCACGCTGGAGATGACCGAGAGCGAGATCCGCGCCACGGTTGCAGATGACTTGGCCTCGGTCCCCCATCTCGCCGGGATGAACAACCATGAGGGCAGCCTCATCACTCAGCACCCGGGGGACATGGCCTGGGTGCTGCAGACCCTGCACAGCGCGGGCCCATACTTCTATATAGACAGCTATACCTCCGCGGACAGCGTCGCCTACCAGATCGCCCGCGAGCAGCAGGTACCGGCGGCGCGGCGCAACGTGTTCCTGGACGACGTGAACACCGAGGCGGCCGTGCAGCAGCAGTGGCAGCGGCTCATCAGCATCGCGCGCCACAAGGGCTTCGCGCTCGCCATCGGCCATCCGCGCTCGGCGACCTTAAAGGTGTTGGAAGAGGAGTTGCCGAAGCTGGCGGACGAGAACCTGATCCTGGTGGCGCCGTCGGAGATCGTGAAGATCCAGGAGCAGCATCCACTGCCGGATGCGGCGACGCTCGCGGCGCCTGCTTCTAAGCCGTGAGGAAACCCCAGAGCAACATCGCCGCGCCCACCGCCGACAGCACCCAGCCGGACCAGGACGCGTAGTCTCCGAAGCAGACCAGCACGAGGCCTCCCAACAGCAGCGCACCGCCCGCCGCCGCGCGATAGCGGTGACGGATGGCCAGCGCCGCGGTCTCGCGATACAAGACCGCTTCTGCCAGGCGCTTCTCCGCCGGGTCTTCGTCCACCAGGCGACGTAGCAAGAGGTTCAGCCGGCCCGGGGATTCCAGCAGGAATTCCCGGACCACCGGGAAACCGGCCTTGAGGCGTTTGAAGGTGGCCCGCGGGCTATAGCGCTCCCGGGTCCAGTCCTCCAGGAAGGGCTTGGCGGTCTGCCACAGGTCCAGTTCCGGATAGAGCTGGCGGCCCAATCCCTCGATATTGAACAGGGTCTTCTGCAGCAGCACCAGCTGCGGCTGGATCTCCATGTCGAAGCGCCGCGCGGTCTGGAACAAGCGCAGCAGCACTTGGGCGAAGGAGATCTCGCTCAAGGGTTTGTTGAAGATGGGCTCGCAGACGCTGCGGATGGCCATCTCGAACTCGTCCGCGCGGGTGCCGGGAGGCACCCAACCGGACTCCACGTGCAACTCGGCGATGCGCTGGTAGTCGCGCTTGAAGAAGGCCAGGAACTTCTCGGCCAGGTAATGCTGGTCGCTGACGCTCAAGGTGCCGATGATGCCGAAATCCACCGCCATGTAGACAGGATGCTGGGGGTCCTTCACGTCCACGAAGATGTTGCCCGGGTGCATGTCGGCGTGGAAGAAGTTGTGCTTGAACACCTGGGTGAAGAAGATCTGCACGCCGTTCTCAGCCAGGCGCTGCATGTCGGTGCCGCTCGCGCGCAGGGTCTTGAGGTCGCTCACCGGAACGCCGCG